>CAZGKK010000001.1:0-48604 GCA_964526165.1 uncultured Candidatus Saccharibacteria bacterium
GCATAGGACTATCTGTAACCCAAGATACTGTAAATGCACTATCGGTTACATTCGTAACTCTTACCTTGTATGGTCTAAACTTTACACCTCTATATACAGTCCACCCTAGAAAACCTAACAGAAACAGCCCTGTTAAAACAAGAATACCCTTTGAAAGCATTCTTAATATCTTTGTTTTTTGCAAATTCATATACCGAAAGGTAAGGTTATATATATATATATAAAACAAAATATCTCAATATATGTCAAGGATTCCAACCTTTAATGAATTCTTAACACTTGAATTCTAGAATATAGATAAAATTGAAATATTGAAAAAAATACTCTCCTATGTTAAACTTATGTTCAACATATATGAAAATAAATAAATATACAAAAATAAATCTAAGAGATTTCAGACATAATCTTACACAGCTTAAAGATTCCATGGTGGAAGGTGAAGTTTATCGTGTTTACGAGAAAGGTACTCCTCTTGCATATATCATTCCAGAAGGATATGACATTGATTTAGATATTGAGCAAGAAAAAAGGGCAAAAGCTTTCAAAGATTCCCTCTCAATGCCAACTGGGAGGATAGAAAGACCAAGTAATTTTGAAGCAGACAGAGAAATCAAAAAAATAATTCTAGAAAAATACAAGAAATGAAAAAAGTATTTCTTGATACAAACATATTAATTGATCTTGTAGATAATAAAGATTTAGATATTACAGGAATAGATAAGATATTTGATCAATCTCCCTATCCTAGAATATACATATCAGCACTATCCGTTCCTCTTACTTTTTATGCCTGCAAAATAAAGATTGGAAGTCTAAAATATATGAAACTAAAAAAGATACTAGATTCTATGGACATACTTCCTCTTACAGATAATATAATATTTAATGCCTTGGAATATTCAAACACACCTGACTATGAAGATACCCTTCAATACTTAACAGCAATAGAAAGCGATTGTAACTACATTCTGACAAGAGACAAGAAAGATTTCTCAAAAATCCAAAAAATTATTCCTTCAAAAACACAAATGATTTACCACATTTCCCAAATGAACCAATAGTAGGATATAATTAGATATGCAAAAATTCTTTATCAAGCACAAACTTTCAGTAGATGACATCACTCACCTTCCGGATTCGGATAGCCGAAATATAATTGAGAAGGGGGAGCTTGGTATTGAAGACTACATAGAAATAGAAACATACGAAAGAAAATTCCTTGCTCAGATTACAGATATACATACAAATTCTATTGAGATTCATATTCAAGAAGATTTAGGAGAAAGAGAATCTGACTTTGTTCCAAGCATTACAATCATTCAATCTTTAAGTAATGATTCCAAATTTAACTATTTCATCGAAAAGAGTGTAGAGATTGGTATTGAGAAGATAATACCAATTGAATCAAAATATTCTCTTAAAAGTAAAAACAAAGCAATAAGAGATACAGGTTTTTGGAATAAACTTGTTAGAGATGCAACCGAACAATCAAGAAACATTTTTCCAACAATCATTGAAAGACCAATATATCTTAAAGAAATTAGTAAATACAAATTTGAAAAAAATTCGATAAAAATATGTCTTGCAACTGAGGTAGATTCATCAAAACACCTAGACGAATATATACAAAACAAAAACCTTAAAGTCCCAATATATATTGCAATTGGACCTGAAAAAGGATGGGATATTACAGATATTGATATTTTTCAAAAAAATAAATTTGATTTTGTAAGATTAAGAGGAAATATTCTTCGTACAGAAACAACTGGGTTAGTAATTGGGAGTATTTTAAAATTTTTGAAAGGTGAAATATGAAGAAAAGAAAAAGAACAAGTTACAAAGGAAGAAGAGAAGCTTTCACTAACAGACCTGTAAAAGACAGATTCTATACAAAAGAAGATGTTTTTGTATCAAGAATGGCAAGCATTCTAATGGTTCCCAAAGGAAAGATTCCTGGGATATTTTCTCAAAGACCAATTACAACTATTCGATTAAATTCTCTTAAAGGTGATTTAGAAGAAACAAAAATGGAATTGCTGGGAAAGGGGTATGATTTACAAGAAATACCCTGGTCTAAAGATACATATTTTGTAATGAATAAGGATAAGGCAGAAATATCACAAACAGAGATGTATACAGAAGGGAAATACTACATTCAAAATCTTTCGAGCATTTTAGCAACTTTGGTACTAGACCCAAAAGAAAAAGAGACTATTTTAGACCTTTGTGCAGCTCCTGGAAGTAAAACAACTCATATAGCCGATGTAACAAGAAACAAGGCGACTGTTATTGCAAACGATATTGATATGGGAAGAATTTCAGATCTACAAAGCGTTGTTGATCAATTTGGTGCTAAAGTAAAAGTAACACTAAGTGATGGGAAAGATTTTGGGAAGAAATACCCTGTATATTTTGACAAAGTATTACTTGATGCCCCCTGTAGTGGTGAAGGCTTAATATATTTCAGAAATGGAGACCCTCTTCGATTTTGGAGTATGGATAAAGTTAAAAGAAGTATGTTTGAACAGAAAGAATTGATTGAGTCTGCTTTTAAATCTTTAAAGCATGGGAAATATATGGTCTACTCTACTTGTACTTTAGAACCTGAAGAGAATGAGGGTGTTTTAACACATCTTTTGAAAACATTTCCAAATGCGAAGATTGAAAAAGTTAAAATAAAAGATGAAATTCTTAAAAGTATGCCAGTATTGAGACATTCTCTAACATCCGGAATTACAAAATGGAGTGGCAACCTTTATGACAAACAAGTTAGAAATGCAATTAGAGTTATCCCTAATAAAATGATGATGGGTTTCTTCATAGCAAAGATTTCAAAGGAATAACGAATATTCATTAGATTGCCTTCTGCACTGGTAGATAGAACAAAGCAGACCTAATTGTTTAAATTAGATCTGCCTTCGCTTAAAGAGTAAATTACTTTACCCCTTTGATGCTTAACTTTATTTTTCCCTGCGGGTCGATGCCTACTATCTTTACTTTGATGATATCGCCCTCGTTAACAAACTTCCTAACATCTTTTACAAATTCATCTGCCATTTCAGAAACATGGAGTAAACCTGCAACATTTGGGGCAATGTCTACAAAGGCTCCATAAGGCATAATTGATGCAACTTTTCCTTCATAAATTTCGCCCATAACTGGAACGAAGTTGTACCCGCCTATTGCTTTTGCTGCAAGATCAATAGCCTCTTTTGATGAACTATATATATTTACAGTCCCATCTTCTTCTATTTCAATCTCTGCTCCTGTTCTCTCAGAAAGCTCTCTTATATTTTTTCCTCCTGGACCAATTATTTCACCAATCTTGTCTACAGGGACTTTTATCTGAACAACTCTAGGTGCATATTGAGACATTTCTTCTCTTGGTTGAGCAATTGCTTCTTTAATTTTTGCAATTACTAATTTTCTTGCGTCCTTGGACTGTGCAAATGTTTGTTTTACTATCTCCATACTCAAACCCTTTGTCTTTGTATCCATCTGAACTGCTGTAACTCCACTATCTGTTCCGGTAATTTTGAAATCCATATCTCCATAGAAATCTTCAACTCCTTGCATATCTGTAAGAACTTTAAATTCACCATTCTCTCCTGTCACTAATCCACAAGCTATTCCTCCAACAACATCCTTAATTGGGACCCCAGAGGCCATCAAAGCCATAGAAGAACCACATGCGGAAGCCATTGAGCTAGAACCATTTTCTCCTTGAATCTCACTCATTAAAAGCATTGTATATGGGAAATCAGCTTCTGAAGGAATTACTGGCCAAAGAGCTTTCTCAGCCAACATACCGTGACCTATTGCTCTCCTACTTGGCATTAATTTGACTCTATCTACATCTCCATATGCAAATGGTAAATCATTATAAAAATGCATGTATCTTTGCTCTCTTTCACCTTCCATGTCGTCAACTAGCCGAACATCTCTCATACTTCCTAATGTTGCGATTGTGAGAACCTGGGTTACTCCTCTGGTAAACAAAGCAGATCCATGAACTCTTGGAAGCAAATCAACTTCAGTTGCCATTTCTCTAACCTCTGTGATACCTCTTCCATCAACTCTCTTATTCTCTTCTAATACAATCTTTCTGAGCATTTTCTTTTGAAGTTTCTCGTATGCCTCACTTATTGCTGCTTTAGAATGTTTTCCTTCTAATTTTGTAAACAACTCTTCCCTGCTAGCTTCGTGAAGTTTTGGGTCCCCTGATTCCAAATTCTTTCTTGTAGTTTCAGCTCCTAACAATTCTTCAACAGCAGCAACAACATCCTCTGCTAAACCAGCAGAAACATATGCCTTCTCCTTTGCCTCAAGCAATTTAACAAACTCCTCTTGTGGTTTAATCCAATCCTTCATCATACCTAAGGATTTCTCCATAGCTTCAAGTATTTTTTCCTCCAAAACTATATGTGCTCCAGCGTCAATCATTGTAAATACCTCACCATCTCCGGCGACAACAAAGTTCATCCTCTCTTCTTCTGAAGTCAAATCCATAGCTTTAAGTAAAGAGACAACTTCGTCTTCTTTTAGACCTACTCTAACAGCACCTATTGGTCCTTCAAAAGGAGCAAATGAATTCATCAAAGCAACAGAAGTTGCATTAATTGCCAAAATTGCAGGGTCATTCTCACCATCGTAAGACATTACTGTTACAATGACACTAACTTCATCTCTGTAGTCATGTGGAAATCTTGGTCTAATTGCCCTATCTATCATCCTCGCTTTCAAAATAGCATCATCACTTGGGAATCTTTCTCTTTTAACAAATCTAGATCCATTTATTTTCCCTGATGCATAGAATTTTTCAATATATTCAACTGAAAGAGGAAAATAGTCACTATCTCCTTCTGATTTCTTTGTATTAACATTCACAGTTATTACTGTATCTCCCATTCTTGCGAGAATTGAAGATTGAGATTTCAATGCAAGTTTTCCCGTTTCAAAGGAACACTTCCTACCATCTATCTCAAATTCGTGTTTAATTTCTTTAAACAACATTATTTTATTTATTTAATTTAGTTACAAAAATTTTTAGCCAAAAAAGGCTAATGTATTTTAATGGGAAAGTTATTACAAAGGAAGAGGTAAAGAAAAAGCTATATTTTAAGCTTCTTCGCTAAGGTCGTATACCTTTCCTCTTCATTATCTTTTAGATACTGAAGCAATCTCCTTCTTTTTCCAACCATTTGGAGTAAACCTCTTCTAGAATGATTATCTTTTTTATGAAGTTTTAAGTGCTCACTTAACTCTTGAATCTGTTTGCTTAACAATGCTACCTGAACTTCAGGGGAACCCGTATCACCTTCGTGAAGGGCAAACTTCTTAACAATTTGTGCTTTTTCTTCTGTATTTAGTGCCATATATTAACACGTTATCATTATATAAAAATAATTACAAGGGATTCTCCTGTCCGTGCATTGAATATTTTACAATACCTATAGGTCTTCTGTCAATAAGAAACTTACAATATTGGCTTGTCTTCATCAGCTTCAGAGTGACTTTCAACTTTCTTCTTTCCAAAAAATTCAATCGCTGATCTTAACTCCTCTTTGTCTTTTGCATATTCTTCAAGAGGAATCTTCTGTTCCCAAGCTTCATATGACTGTAATACAGCCTTTGCTCCAGCCTTTGTCCCCATTGGATGAGAGTGAACTCCACCACCCATTGTTGTAATGAAATCAACAGTCCCGACAATATCCAAAAATTTACCTAGCAACACTGGATTCAACCCCCCCGAGATAATTGGGGCCATTTTCTTTACAATTCTCCAATAGCCAATATCTGAGTAATCTTGCCCTTCAGCTTCCTTCTTAATTGCATCAGCTAAATCTAAATCTTTTTCAGGAATCTCTGACCATATCTGATTAAAGAAGTCTCCTTTTGAATACAATCGCAATGCGTGATTTACCGCCATGACATCCTCCTTTGGAGAACCCGCCATTTTACCTACTCCAGCAGTTCCTGTATGAATTCCAGATGCACCCGCCAACCTTGCAAATTTAGTTAATACTGGGACATTAAAACCAAAAGGGGCTTCATCTCTAGTAAAGGCTCCGTGTCCTGCCCTGTGGAAGTGTAAAAATACTTCAGGATAGTGCCTTCTAATTGTTTGTACCGCTGTCCAGCCAGATGTTATACCATCAACTAAAAAAGCATAACTTCCGGGTTTCATATTGGATTTGATATGCTCTGCCCTCTTTAACATCGTATCGTAATCTGCGGAGGATATATTAAAAGAGTGAACTTTTGTTTTTCCAGTTTCTTGCTCCACCCTATCCATTGCCATTCTTACATCTACAACCATTTTTTCAAATGGGCAGAAGTCTTGATCTGCTTGTGGCTCATCATTCTTAACAAAGTCACCGCCACCAGACCAAAAATCGTAACAAAGTTCTGCATATTCAGGAGATGTTAGACCTATTTTTGGTTTAATAATGGTACCTAGTACAGGTCTTTTCCCAATATTTAGATATTTTCTCATGTCATCAATTGTGTAGTTTGGTCCGTCGTAATGAACGAGCATTTGTGGAGGAAAATAGACATCAAGGAGTTTGCAAATTTTTACATCACTCATACCAAGAACATTGCCAACTAAAAAAGTTAGGATATTTTGTACATTCCCTCCGGAATCAAATATTCTCCAAGGATATGCTATCCAAGCCAAATTTTGAGTTTCATCGATTCGGTATACTACCGCGTTTAAGCTTTCTGAAAAAGGTGTGGAGGTCCCAATTTTTACATTTGAACCAGTTGAAGACTCAGCTGCAACTTCACTTGCGACATCTTCCAAAGAGACACCCTCATTACCTTTGATTCGAAAAACAGCTAAGAGATATTGTCCATTAAAAACATTGGGATTACCAATCTGAATATATTGTTTTTGCATATTTTTGGCAGTTTAATTTTATCTATTAAGAATACAGCATCTAAAGTACCAGGTCCATACCTCTTCCTTGTAAATAAAGATTTAACAATTCCAAACCGTTGCCCAGTACAAAGTTTTTTCAAGTTCAAGCCACTGCCTTATCTAACAATTCTTCCTCAGAAAAACGCTTCGGTCAAGGGAGTCGCATTAGAATGCAATTTTCTACATATTAACAGATGATGAACTGAGGTGAGGTTTGAACCTGGTCCTTTAGAAGAAAGGCGAGGTCTAGGAAGTTGTATTAGAATGCAATTTCCAACATATTAACAGATGATGAACTGAGGTGAGGTTTGAACCTGGTCTCTATTGAACTCTCTTGTAGCAGTAAATTCCATCTCCCTCTTTTGCTTCTATTTGGTCGAGCAACTGAATCCCACACTCAAAACCATTTTTAACCTCATTAACCTGATCCTTGTTAATTCGAATACTCTTAATCTTACTCTCTCCAACAATCTCATCATTTCTAACAATATATACCTTGCAATCCCTTTTAAGAATTCCTTTCTCTACCTTGCTACCATATATCGTAGTACCATCAGAAAGTGTAAAAATGGCTTTAATTAGTGCATTACCAATCTCTTCTTCTGATTCTGAAGGCAAAGACATAGCTACAAGAGCTTCTTTAATTTCTTCAAAAATCTTGTAAATGATATCATAGTTCTTCACCAACACTCTGTTTTTCTTAGCATAATCGGCAACACCCGCTTCAGTCGGAACCTCAAAACCCAAAACAATTGCCTTCGAAAGCATAGCAAACTCAACATCCTTTAAGGTAATGCTACCTACTCCGGAATCTAAAATTTTAACAGTATACTCATCTTCAACTATCTTATTTAAAGTGTTCTTAATTGCTTCAAGAGAACCCTCTGAAGAACTTTTAACAATAACATTCAATGTTCCACCTTCATCTTCTTTCTTTTCAGTACCTGCGAAAAAATCTTCTATACTTAACTCACCAATTTCTTCAACTTCTTTATCAGTTTTCTCAAACACCTGCTCCAAAATTTTCTTATCATTTTTTTCTAAAATGTAGCCCTCAGTTCCTAACTCTAACAAATTTGAGAGTCCAATTATTTTCCCGCCACATCCACATTCAAGAAGACAGAGATTTCCACCATCCTCAGTTATTAAACCTTTAATTTTTTCAATATATAATTTCTCGTCAAGTTTGTAACCAAACCAATTCCCCTGACACAAGGAGCCTTGGACTAAAACAGTTGAGGAGATATTACCTTTAAAATTGTCTTTTACAGATTCAAGAATAAAAATTTTTCCTAAAATACCTTTTGGTAATTCAATATCTTTTCTCAATCCTTCAACTTCAGCGACTAAAAGAATCAAATCTAAAAGTTCATTTATTCCAGAACCTGTTCTTCCTGACACTTCAATTACAGGAATATTTCCACCAAGCCCCTCAAGCTGCAATCCATTATTTACAATGTCTCTCTTCACCTTTTCTAAATCAATGTTTGGAAGGTCGGTTTTGTTGATGACAACAATGGGCTTGACTGTGGATTTCTTAATAATTTCTATTGATTCTTTTGTTTGAGGTTGAACCCCATCGTTTGCAGCAACAATTAGTAATACAATGTCAGCAATTGAGCCACCCCTTGATCTCATTAAATCAAAAGCTTCATGTCCTGGAGTGTCAACAAATGTAATTGATTGATTCTTAGCGGATAATTGAACTGTAAAAACTGACACTTTCTGAGTAATACCACCAGCTTCTGAACTTTGCACATCAGCTTCTCGTATCCTATCTAGAATAGTTGTTTTCCCATGGTCAACATGGCCAAGTATCGTGACGACAGGTGTCCTTGCCTTACATTCTTTAGTTGTACTTTTAGTACTTTTGACCATTTAACTAATATTTTCTCAAAATTATTCTTCTTTTGAACTCTCATCTTCTTTTGTTTTTTTTACTTTTTTCTTTTTTACTTCCTCCGTGACTTCCTCTTTTTTTTCTTCGATAACTTCTTCCCTTGTTTCAACCTGCTCTTTATTTTTTTCATTTTCGATTGCTTCAGGATCTGAAGGAACAATATCTATCTTGTAACCAGTCAATTTCCATGCGAGCCTAACATTTTGCCCTTCTCTCCCGATAGCTAAGGAAAGTTGATCGTTTGGTACAATAACAGTTGCTGTATCATCAACAATTCTTACATCATCTATCTTTGCAGGACTCAATGAGTTTGCAATGAATTTCTCTGGGTCATCATCCCATTCTATGATATCAATCTTTTCCTCTCCAAGTTCATTCATTACATTTGCAATCCTGACTCCTCTTTGACCAACACATGACCCAATTGGATCAACACCTTCTTGATGAGAAACCACTGCGACCTTACTTCTTGAACCTGCTTCTCTTGCAATAGCTTTTACTTCAAGAACTCCAGATTCAATTTCTGGAACCTCTAATTTAAACAAACCGATTAAAAAATTTGGATCGGCTCTTGATACCACCATCTGAGAATCAACAATATCTTTAAGTAATACTTTGTATCTATCACCCAATCTGTAAAATTCATTTGAAATCTGTTCCTCGAGTGGCATATATGCAGTCGCTTTCCCGACTTCAAAGATAACTTGGCCTCTTTGCATTCTCTGCATTAAAGCTGTATATATCTCGCCAACCTTATCACTATATTCACTAATCACAGCTTCCTTTTCTGATTCTCTTATCTTCTGTAAAATTACCTGCTTTGCTGTCTGCGCTGCAATTCTTCCAAAATCCTCTGAAGGCATCTCTATTTGAACGGAATCTCCAACTTCAACACTAGGAGAAATCATCTCTGCCTCGGATAATGAAATTTCTTTCTCTGAATTCTTAACCTTCTTAACAACCTCTTTGCTTGCAATTAATTTAAACTCTCCACTTTCTCTGTTTAATTCAACAGACCAGTTAGAAAGCTCATCTTCCTCAGGAACTTCCAGTCCATATTTCTCTTTTTTGTAAGCAACTAGAATTGCTTCTTCCAAAGCAACAAAAATCTCTTCTTTATCTATTCCTCTTTCAGCAGAAATCTGATTGATTGCCGCTATAAATTCCGATGTCATTGACATATTCAAAATAATTACAAATATTATCTAATACTGTATTTTACTGCTTTAATACAGAAAATACCAATTTAACTTAAAGAAAATAATATCTACTAAATAATTGGTAAAAAAAAGGTGAGTTTTAACCTCACCCTTTCCTTTGTATTACTTTCCAACGTAAGTATAGCATAAATATGGAAAAAATCAAAGAAAGAAAAACAGGCTAGATTCTACATTCTACTCGGATCCTTCGCGCAAGGATTCCCAAGTTTCCTTTTCATCTTTTGAGAGCTTTGTTGGAATATCAATATTCACTCTAACATAATGATCTCCTCTAGATTTCTCAGAATTTAGCACTGGAGCACCCTTCCCTCTTAATCTGAAAATGGTTCCTGGTTGAGTCCCTTTTGGAACTTTTAATTTTACATCTTCGTAAATAGTTTTTACTGGAATTGTATCTCCAAGAACTGCAGTGTAAACTGGGATAGAAATTTCAGAATAAATATCGTTTCCTCTCCTTTCAAATATTGTTGAAGTCTCGACTTCAATTTCGATGTACAAATCTCCAACGACACCACCATTCCTTCCAGCATTTCCTCCACCCCTAAATCTTAAAACCATTCCATCGTATGCCCCTGCTGGTACTTTAATGGTAAAATTCTCTTCTACACTATTCACTCCAGTTCCTCCACATTTTGGACAAGGCTCTTCAACTATTTCTCCAGTACCATTACAATTTTGGCAAGTACCCATCATTGCCATTTGACCAAATATGGTGTTTCTAACCTGTTGTTGCTGGCCCGTTCCCTTACAAACTGGGCACTCCTTCTTTCTCCCTGACTTGCTTCCAGTACCTTCACACTTCTCACATTTTTCCTCTCTTCGAATCTTTATTTTAAAATCACCACCCTTCATTGCCTCGTCAAAAGAAAGCTTAATTCTGTAACGAATATCTGAACCAATATCTTGTCTAGGTCCCCTCTGTCCACCGAAATCAAATCCAAAACCACCACCTGCGCCTCCAAAAAAGGTGCTAAATATGTCGCCCATATCAAATGGGGCGCCTCCGAAGTCAGAATATCCACTTGAAGTCCCAGGATTAAAACCTGCTGTTCCTGCATGACCGTATTGGTCATATGCTGAACGCTTTGAATCATCGGAAAGTATTTCGTATGCTTCTTGAATCTCTTTAAACTTATCCTCGGCATCTGATTCTTTATTCACATCCGGATGATATTTCTTCACCAAATTCCTGTAAGCTTTTTTAATCTCAGAAGCAGACGCTTTCTTTTCTATACCCAAAATTTCGTAGTAATCTCTTTTTTCCATAACCCAATATTTTAGCAAACTCATTTACTAATTGCCAGCCCTGTTTCTCATTTCAACTAAATCTGCTAATATGTTCTTATGCAGAATACCTGGAATATCGATACTGAAAATACAAAAAAAGTGAAACGGACAAAAACCTTTATTTCTCTTTTTCTGGCCTTCGGCGGACTAGCTGTTATTGCAAGCCAAGTTATTCCCCTTTTGGGTTCATACATAGATGGTGTAATTGCTCAAAAAAGAGTTGATATCAAAGTAGAACCTGTTCCAGAATCATACAAAAAATATATTGAAGATGAATTTGCTTACTACGACCCAGGGATGAGTTACTTTGCAAATCTTTCTGAACAAATCGGAGTGTTGGGGGTTTCTACAACCTACAATTCCGCAACCAAAACTCAGAAAGCTATAAAGGTTGATACTTCGTATAAAAAGGATATGTACATTACAATTAGAAGCATAGGAATAAACAGGATTAAAATATCTTCGAACGTTGAAAGTGCAGATGAAAAAGTTTACAACCAATTTCTTAAAAGCGGGGTTGCCCATTTCAAAGGAACTCCTATACCGGGAGATGGAGGAAATTCCTTTATCTACGGACATAGTGCGGTTGAGGCATTTTTCCGAAGACATCAAGATTATCCTGAAACGATTTTTTCGAGACTGGATGGTATAGATATTGGTCAAGATGTAGAAATTGAAAAGGATGGGCAACTATTAAGATATGTCGTACGAAGTAAAAAAATTGTTGATCCAACTGATTTTACAGTATTACAAACTAATCGTGACAAAGAAAATGTTACTCTAATGACATGTTGGCCCCTTGGTATCGGGACAAAAAGATTAATTGTTACTGCCGAAAGAAAGATTTAATTTTAACAAAACGTAAAATGAATATTCCAGAGATATTAAAGGATAAAAAGAAATTACCACTCATAATCGCAGGTGGTGCACTATTACTAATATTAATTTTAGTAATGGTTCTTTTAATCGCTAAAAAACCAACAAATGGACCTTCAGATCCTGATTCTAATTCAGAAGATGGTGGCAATACAAACAATCCAACAACCTCAGGAGAATTAGTATATTGGGGGCTTTGGGAGTCAGAGGAAGTAATGGCAAACCTAATTAAAGAATTCGAAGATGCAAATCCCGGAGTTACAGTCAAATATTCAGCCCAAACTTTCTTGGATTACGAATCAAGGCTCTACAAGAGATTGTTACAAACGACAGAAACCAATGAACCAGCCCCAGACATTGTTAGGATACACAACACATGGCTTCCAAAATTTGAATCCTTACTCTCTAAACTCCCTAGCAATATCATGTCTAGAGACGAATATTCAGAGAAATTCTATCCCACAGCACTATCTGATTTTACCGGAAAAGATCAAAGCTCAATCTATGCGGTTCCTCTTGAGATAGATGGCCTTATGGTCTTTTATAACAAGCAACTTCTAAGCGAACAAGACGTTTCCGAACCACCTGTAGATTGGGATAAATTTTTAAATTTAGCACGGAAATTAACTAAAAGAGATTCAAGTGGACGAATTACACAGGCTGGTTTAGCTATAGGTTCTTCAAATAATGTGTTACATTCTTCTGAGATACTACTAGCACTTCTACTTCAGGAAGAATTTGACCTTTTGGATAGTACAAGAACAAAAATTTCTCTTAACAACGACAATGCAAAAAGCGTCTTCACTCAATATACCAATTTCGCAATAGGAAACAATGCTGTTTGGTCCCCCGATTCAAGAAGTGATCTCAATTTGTTCTACTCTGGAAAGCTAGCAATGATGATAGCTCCAAGTTGGAGAGTTTTTGATATAATTAAATCTAATCCAAAAATAGAATTTGGAACTGCACCATTCCCAAAACTTCCAGCTAACGACAATGAAGTCTACTACTCTACTTACTGGGGAGAGGCTGTTAATAAGAAATCTCAAAATACAGAACTCGCCTGGAAATTTGTTAAATTCCTTTCTGAAAAAGAGCAACAATTACAAATGTATTCCGATGCTGCAACCATAGGAGAAAGAGCTTTTGGAGAACCTTACTCACTTAAGGAATTAAACGCGGAATTAAAGGGTAAAGCATATGTTGATGCTATTGCCAAAATGGCTCCGTACATGAGAAGCTTTCAACTAGGAGAGGAAGATTTTGTAAGAAAAGCCCTTGAAGAGGCAGTTACACAAATCTTAAATGAAAACAAAAGTGTAGAGACAGCCTTGAAGGAAGCAGAAACTACAATTAATACAAAACTTGCACAATCAAACAAATAAACAGTATTATATATTTAATGCCTAGGAAGTATACAGCAAAAAAAAATAAGAAGAGTTTTTTTCTGATTGCCAGCCTTTTCCTTTTTCTTTCGTTACCCTTGGTATCATATACCTTGTTAGAGAGAAATTTGGATACAAGGAGTAAGGCCTTTGATAGATTAGAATTGAGTGACCAAAATCCTTGCATCATTTCTCTTCCCAATGTAAATCCCTACACTCTCGAGGTGGGAAAAAGTGTAAGAATTCAGGTAGATGCAAAATACACAAACTCCGGAATTCAAAAGCTTAATATTATGGATTCCACAGGAAAGGATATATATTCCGAAGAATTTCCCAATGCTCCTCTTCAAATTGGAACTAGTTTTGCATTTACTCCAAGCAAATCTGGAACAGTAGATTTGTTAGGGACAATTGAGAAAACTGGAGGTGGAAGTGCGGCCTGTAAGATAAGTAGCCCATATGACATAAAAGGAATTAGGGCAATTGCAAATAATGCCTCACCAGAGTTTACTTCACAAGCAAAAGACTCAACACCCGGACAAGACATCAAGACAGGTGTTCAATACGAATACAAGTTAACCGCCGAAGATGCTGACAAGGATAGGATTAATTACTATTACTCATTCACCCCAAGAGCTGATTGGTTGAAAGCAGTAATCATAGAAGATGGTTCAAGTGGAAGGCTTTCAGTTACTTTTAGGGGGACAACAGATAAACCGGCTAGTTACCTTGCGCATGTTGTAATCCACGATGGTTACAGTATGCATGTACGAACCCAGTCTTGGGTGATTAGTGTTAGCCCTGCCGAAAATGACATGCCAATCCTCAGAATCATTGACCCAATCTCAGCAATTAGAGTCGATTCTGGTGAGAATTTTGACGCTTCGTGGAACGTCTCAGATTTGAACCATGTTTCAAAATTTCAACTTTACATGGCAAAGAATCCCTCAGATGAGGGGTCGTGGGTAAAAGTTGGAAACGATTTGGAGTACAACGTTAGCAAGGCTGCCGTTGAAACTAAAGGACTCCCTTCTGGAACTTACAAGCTTGTAATTAAAGCAACTGACAATCAAACTCCTCCTAAATCAGGAATTGGTGTGTCTCCAGAGATCATAGTATCAAAACTTTCAGACAAGGATAAGGAAACAGATGATGAGATTGTTCTCCCAGAAGCACAGGTAATAAATATGTCGCCCGATTCTCAAGATCTAATCTCAAACAGCAGGGTTACAATAAAGGGAACCATAATAGCTAGTGAGGATGCAAAAATTAATGAGGGTTCGATTGTTTTCAAAATAGATGACAATAATATTACAAATGAAATAAAAATAAATAAAATTTCTGAGAGAGAATATACATTAATATACCAACCCTCAAAAGATTTGGAAGATGGAACTCACAAGGCCGAAATTTCATTTTCAGATACTAAAGAGAAGGAGGGTTCTAAATCTTGGGAGTTTACAATCAATTCAAATGCCTATGATAACTCAGAGGTGTATGTGATTTTTGGAAAAGAAATTAGTAAAAGAACTATGCTCATAGTTGGGATAGGATTTCTACTAATAATTTTAGCAATCTGTGTCCCACTATTGATTTCTTTAATTTGGGGTACAAACAAGAAAAAAGAGACTACGACTCTGTACACTTCAAGAAATATCCCAGATGCTACTGAATTTGAGAATCAAGCGTACATACCACCTATTGTAGATGTTAATATCCGAGATAAGGTTGAAGATATTGAAACTGAATTATCTTCCGATGATTCAGAAATGTATTCTGTGGCGAAATTTGATGAGGAGATTCAAGATGATGAGGTAAAAAATGAATTTGATGTAGAGGAGCCTGAGACAAAGATTGAGGAAGATAAAAAATATGAGTTTGAAAAGGAGGTTACAATTAAACCTGAATCAGAAATAGAGATTGAAGAACCAGTATTTGCTCCAGAGGTCTTTAAAACCGAAAAAGTAGATGAAGGACCTAAATTAGAAGTTGAGACCGAAGTAGAGGTTGATGAACCAGTATTTGCTCCAAAAGTCTTTAAGCCTGATGTTAAAGAAGAAGAAATAACAGTTGAGCCTACAAAAGTTATAGAAGAATCAGTCGTTCCGGTCGAAGGAGAGACAGAACTCCCAGAATTTGTCTCAGTTGAACCTTCTGAAGATCAAGAATTAATTGAACCTGAGGCTACAACTATTCCAGAAGAAGCACCCACAACTGAAGTCCAAACTGTTCCTGAAACACAAGAAATTAATCCACCTGCAGAGATAGAGGAACCTGAAGCCCCAGATCCTTCAATATTTCAACAAATAGCATCACAGATTGAATCACAAACAAGTGAAGAGAATTCAACTACAAATGATGAAACCAATCAGTAGTTAGTATATAATACACCCAATATGGAAAATCTCTCGTATAAAGAAATATGTAAAAAATATCTTGATTTTTTTGAAAAGAATGGACATGCAGTAATTCCAAGTGCTCCACTATTACCGGAAAACGATCCATCCGTGCTGTTTGTGAATGCTGGTATGTTTCCCTTAATACCATTTTTGAAAGGAGAAACTCACCCAAAAGGAAAAAGATTGGCAAACATACAAAGATGTATCAGGACTGGAGATATTGATGAAGTAGGAGATAATTTCCACTGCACCGCCTTTACTATGCTCGGTAATTGGTCTTTAAATGACTACTTCAAAAAAAAAGCGATTAATATGACTGTCACATTCTTTTTGGACGAACTTGGTTTAGATATTAACAATATATATGCCTCTGTATTTGCAGGAGATAAGGATGCTCCTAGAGATACAGAATCCATAGAGGTTTGGGAAGATATATTTTTGAAGCATGGTATTAAAGCAAAAGTTGGTTTGGGAGAAAGAATTCAACCAAACGGAAAGAAAGAAAACTGGTGGGGGCTTGAATCTGGAGGACCATGCGGACCAGATTCTGAAATTTTTTACGATACTGGAAAACAGAAGTGTTGTGAAAATTGCAATGTTACATGTAACTGTGGAAAATTTGTAGAGATTGGTAACAATGTATTTATGGAATATCAAAAAAAAGGAAATTCCATAATGCCCCTAGGAATGCACAATGTGGATTTTGGAGGTGGGCCAGAGAGATTAGCCGCCCTTTTACAAGGAGTAGAAAGCGTATATGACACAGATGTTTACAAGCCAATAATGAACAAGATAAAAGAAATTTCCAAAATTCAAGAAATCAAATCCCAAAGAATTATCGTTGATCATATAAAAGCAGCCACATGGATTATCATGGATGGCGTTACCCCATCTAGAACAGAACAAGGATATATATTAAGAAGACTTATTCGAAGAGCTGTAAGACATGGAAAGAAATTGGGAATAGAGAATGCATTCTGTAAAGAGATTGCAGGTATTGCAATAGAACAATTCAGGACAATCTGGGATGCCCTGGATACGAACAGGAACCCAATTCTTTCAACCATAGAGACAGAAGAGGAAAAATTCAACAAAACACTTGAAAAAGGCTTAAAGGAATTAGATAAAATGGTTGAAAAGAAAAAAATTCTTGATGGGAAAGATGCTTTTCTACTTTACGAAACATATGGACTTCCACTCGAATTAACAGAAGAAATTCTGTCTGAAAAGAATCTCCCACTTAAAGAAAGAAACTTTTTCTACGAATCAGAAAAGATGCATCAAGAAAAATCAAGGACAGCATCCAAAGGACTTTTCAAAGGTGGACTTGCAGACAATTCAGAAATGTCAACCAAATATCACACTACTTCGCACTTGCTCCTTACTGCTTTAAGAAAGGTCTTGGGAGAGCATGTTTACCAAAAAGGTAGCAATATTACTCCTGAAAGACTTAGATTAGATTTCCCAAATGAATCAAAACTTACCCCAGAGCAGATTAAAGAGGTTGAGGATATCGTAAATGAACAAATAAAAAAAGAATTAGATGTAACATTTGTCGAAAAAGAGAAGCAAGAGGCTCTTAAGCTAGTTCCTTTTGCTGCTTTTTCAGAAAAGTACGCAGACACAGTTAAAGTTTACTATGTAGGACCTAAAGACAATCCATTTTCAATTGAAATTTGCAATGGTCCTCACATCAGCAATACAAGAGAATTGGGAAGATTCAAAATTATTAAGCAAGAAAATATCGGAGCTGGCATAAAAAGAATTAAGGCAGTTTTAACAAATTGATTTATATGAATAAAGAAGTAGAATATCCTATACTAGCTATAGACTATGGCGACATACATTATGGAATATCTGTATCTGACAACAAAGGTATACTCGCACAACCATTAGACACAATTTCAATCACCCAAAACAGAAATCTTAATGATATCCTTTTAGAAATTTTGTCTGTAGTGAAAGAATATAAAGTAAAAACAATTTTGGTTGGCTTACCCCAAGAGTTTACTGAGAAACATAGAAGAACAACTTCAAAAATCCAAAAATTTATTTCTAAACTAATTGGAATGACAGAAATACCCGTAGTTACTTGCGATGAAAGTTTCTCTACAACTAGAGCACAGAATATGCTAACATCAACAGGACAAAATACTAAAAAAAGCAGAGGGAAAATTAACAGTATCGCTGCAACAGTATTCTTACAAGATTTTTTAAATTCAAACAATAATAACAAATGAATACAAAGAAAATTTCTTCTTTAGCAAAATTTGTTCTGATTTTCTTTGCAGTAGCAGTGATATTAATATTCATAGTATTCAACAGCTACAAGAATGCTTTAAAGACTTCAAACTCAGACAATACTGATACCGTTTCATTCGAAATTAAAGAAGGCACATCTGTAGATCAAATATTAAATGATTTGATTGGATCAAATCTGTTGAATAAGAGCCATCTTTACTTTACAAAGGCATACTTAAAATTCAATAAACTGGGAGACAAGATCCAGGCAGGTAATTACCAAATACCTCAGAACCTGACAATTGAGGAGCTAATCAAGACCCTCCAAAGTGCAAAAGATCAAGATATTTGGGTAACAATCCCAGAAGGTTTACGTAAAGATGAAATTGCAAATATCTTAGAGATAGAGTTAGGGAAATACGAGACAACAGAGTTCTCAAAGGAGGAATTTTTAGCAAAAACAGAAGATCCTGAATATATTAATCAATTGGAATTACCCATAGAAACAAACAATTTAGAGGGTTTCCTTTTCCCAGACAAATATGCCCTTTCACCAAACAGTACCACAGATTCAGTTATTGTCCGACTCATTGAGAATTTCAAAACCAAGGTAACTGAGGAAATTAAGTATGAAGATATTATAATGGCAAGTATTGTCGAGAGAGAAGGGAACAATGGAGAAGACAGACCAATTATCGCCGGAATACTCCTGAAGAGGATTAGGGAGGGCTGGCTTATTCAGGCAGATGCCACTCTACTTTACTTAACAAAAGACTGGAAACACATTATCACAATTCAAGATAAAGAAAATGATAATCCTTATAACAGCTACAAAAAAGCTGGACTTCCACCCACTCCTATTTGCAATCCAGGCTTACAGGCTATTAATGCAACAATTAATCCAGAAGAGTCCCCATACTATTACTATATCCATGACAATGATGGTATTGTTAGATATGCTACGACACTTGAACAGCATAGCCAGAATGTTGCTAAATATTTAAGATAATTCTGCTCCAAAGATGTTACTTGACATTGACTTAACTAGTGGGGATTTGCAAAAAACACCTCCCCAAAGGGCTCCAACAAATCAAGCACCAAGGATTCCGTCAAATTCCCTACCAGAACAAAATAATCCTGCCCCTTTTTCAAAACCAAAGAAGAAAAAGATTTGGCCAAGAATACTGTTGTTTACACTCGTAGCTATTGCGTTAGGAGCAACAGGATATTTTTTTTACAAAAGTTCCCAAATTTCCAAAGAAGTTGGATTCAAATTTGACATCGGGAATGTTATTACAACAAAAAAACCCGAATTAAAAAAGGATACCTCTGGAAAACATACGAATGTCCTTCTTGTTGGTGTGGATAGTAGAGAAAGCAATTTCATTTCCAACACTGATACTATTTTAGTTGCTTCTTACAATCACGAGACAAAGGATATTACTATGGTTTCAATCCCAAGAGATTTCTATGTTGTCGTTGACCCTAAGGTAAAATGGTACGGAAGAATAAATACAATATACCCAAGTGCAGAGAGTAAGAAAGAGGGAGAAGGATTTCCTGCCCTATTAAATACAATCAAAGATGTCACAAATCTTGAAATTCAATACTATGCCATGGTTGATTTTAAGGCTTTTGTAGAGATAGTGGATCAACTAGGAGGATTAAGCATTAATGTAGAAAACAGTTTCGTTGACAACGCATACCCTAGTGGTAATAAATACAAAACAATCAAATTTACTGCAGGTCCACAAGAGATGGATGGGGAAACTGCTCTTGAGTATTCAAGATCAAGGCATTCATTACAGAACAATGAGGGTTCTGACTACGCAAGAGCAAGAAGACAACAGAAAGTAATAGTTGCGATTCAAGAAAAAATTGCTCAGAGTGATACCCTCAAAGACCCCAAAGCAATCATGGGAATATTTTCATCCTTAGTAAACAATATAAAAATTTCCGAATTCACTATAACGGATATTCAAGCAGGATTAGATATTTTAGATGAATTCAAAACTAGTAATGGCAAAACAAATTCCTTTGTCCTAGACCCAAATGCAGGAGATGGGACATTAATTGAAGTAAAGAAAATGGAAAATGGAGCTTTCGCTATTGGACCAGTAGAAGGTTTCGGAATTTATAAAAGAATTCATCAATATGTAAATCTTATAACTACAAACCCAAGACTCTATTCTGAAGACCCTTCGATTTACCTCTACGATATAGGAATGGGTGCTATGGCAATAAACGCATTGGTAAAACAGATGAGAACCGATTTCCCTTACATCAATATCATAATTTCTTACCCTCTTTACTTAGGGAAGGAAGGTAACTATGTATATTCAAACGAAGAAGGACATGCAGAGTCAATTGCTCAATTCTCAAAATATCTAGAAACAGACAAAAATAGTGCCCCTGATTTTCTTGAGCCTAAACTCTCTCCAACAGGCGTAATAATCTTACTAGGTGTTAAACCTACAACCCAACAAGATAACGAAAGTGAAATATAAACTATATCATGGACAATCAGACTACTTGTCTTTACAATCTGCCCACAAATATATAGACAAGGAGAAGAAGGAGACCAATATTAAGGTTCTTGTTTTAAATGCAGATACATTAACTCCTCAACAAATAATTGACGTTCTTTCTTCTCAAGACCTTTTCTCAACAAAAAGACTTCTCTTTTTCAAAAGGCTTTACAAAAACAAAAACAAGGATGCCTTTCTTTCTGAATTTACTACAATACTTAAAAATAGTAAGTCTAATGATATTGTTATTTTATGGGAAGATCAAAAGATAAAAGCAAATACAAAGTACTTCAAGTTCTTTAATGAGACCAAATCTCTAGAAGAAGCATTGAAACTCGACAAAAGGAGTTTCTTCCCTTGGTTAAGAAAAGAAATCGAAGAGCAGAATCTGGAAATTGAAAAAGATGCAATCAGATTACTTGCAGAGAGAATAAACTATGACCCTGAAAGATGTTCAAATGAACTGAAGAAGCTTAAATTAATAGTAAAAGATAATAAAATTACAATCTCAGATGTAGAATTACTAATATCTGATACGCTAGAAAAGGACATCTGGAATCTAATCGACTCAATCAACAAGAAAGATAACATTCAAAGTACGAATATCCTTGAAAGATTGATGGTTCAAAATATCGACTCAAATTACATAATCTCAATGCTTGCAAGAAATCTTAGATTAATTGCTCAAACAAAATATTTACTTGAAGAGAGTGCAACAACTTCAAATATCGCAAAAACACTTAAAATTCCTCCTTTCACCGTACCTTTACTCATAAAATCTTCCAAAGAGTATTCTGAGAGTAAAATCAAAATGCTTTATACTAAAATGTCCAATCTAGATTACCAAATAAAGAAGGGGTTGATAAATCCAGACCTGGGAATCACTCTTCTCTCTTCAATACTGTAATCATTTATTGACAGTCTTAGATTATTAACATAAACTCTAAGAAGGCAAATGCTTTAACTTTTGCCTATCCAAAATATGGAAGAGGTCAGAAGAGTAACCACAACAAAAAAGAGTAACCGGTTAGTTAACACACTATTAATTGTTGCTGGGGCTTTAGGATTGGCTTTAATCCTAGTGGCCATATATTTCTACATGATTAAACCCAACACACAGAAACCGCAAGTCACATCAAAAGTTTGTGTGTGTTACTATGTTGACCCAGCTGTTACCACTGAGTGTGGAGATCCAAGGAAAGGATTTCTTTTCAAAGAGGTAACTACGCAAGGGGATACTTCATGTCAAAGTCAGTGTCAAACAAGCTCATTATCTATGACTGACATTGAGAGTAACACAAAGCAAGAGCTTTTCTTGTCCTGTTCTATGTCCAGTATTCAAGATACAAGATGTACCGAAATGACAATTTTGAACAAAGCCGGAAAAATTGTTGTTGGGAATATACCTGAAGATGAAGAAATTACTGTGGAAGCCAAATTTGACAAGAAATATGAGAATCCAACATTCAAAATCAACAATACTAACGAAGAGCCAGATTCTATATCTGATGATGGCCTTAGTATAAAGAAAAAATTCTCGTCATTTAAGACAACTACTCTTGATATTGTTGCAACTGCTGACGGAGAAGACGGAGAACCTATTAATTCGCCACTTTGTAAAAGATTAATTGAGGTAGAACAGAAAGGACAATCGTCCGTTACGGGTCTACTACTATCTAAAAGAAACACAGAAACTACTACAAAGATTTCTGAGGCCATCCTTAGGATATCAAATGTTACAGATGCAAATGATATAAAGATTAGTTTCTCTTTTGACAATGAAGATTTCGCAGAATTAAGTATGATGAAAGGTTTTTCTCTCGATACTTCAAGAGGTGAATTCTCCATTATTGAACAAGATTTGTACAATTCAGAGAACTTTGTAGATGCAGTAAGTTTCTCCCAATTAGATGGATATATTGGAGAGCTTACTGTGAAAACGGAAATTTCAAGATTAGGTGCTTCTCTTGGAAGCGCCGAAGCAACAATTACATTTGACGAGCCTGAGACTGAACCAGAGGAACCAGAAGAACCAGAGGAACCGGAAGAACCAGAGGAACCGGAAGAACCATTAGAATCGAATTTCTCAATTACAACTACAACCAACCTCACTTGTATTGAAAGAGTTGAACCAAATAATACGATAATCTTTACTGTTAATATCAAAAACAATTCAACAATTTCTCAAAGTGTTTTAGGGATTACAGATAAATTACCCCTCGGTTTTACATATATTGCAGACTCAACAAAAATCAATAACATAAGCATGTCAGATAGAAACTACTTAACGACTGAGCAAGTAGGTGAGACAACAGAGCTTGTATGGGAAACAGCTGATGGTTGGTCTATTGATTCAAACCAATCTTTAGTAATTGTTTTCCAAGCTATTGCTGGACCAAATGCACTCACCGGAGAAAACCAAAACGAAGTTGTAATTGAACCTGCTCAAGTTCCAACTGACCCAGCGACATTAAGAGCATCTTCAGCAGTGACTGTCTCTCAAAACTGTAATCCAACAGATGAGACTGAACAAACACCTGAAACGGGAATCTTTGATGAAATAGCAATCCAAATTGGAGCCGGAATACTTGTCATTCTTGTAGGTTGGTACATACACTCAAAACCATTTGGACAATTACTTGCAAAAAAGGTAGTAAATTCTGGAGTTTTCCATGGAGCTGAAATGACATCTTGGAAATTATTCAAACCAAAGAAATACTTCGAAGAGATTACGATTAAGAAAATAAAGAAGAAAGGAAGTTAGAGATTCATCAAAACGAACTCTAATGGTCTCCCGCCATTACCGAAACCTTGTCCGTTTGAATTAATCAAATAGTAATACCTCTCCTTTGTCAAAAGCTTTTCGAGTACAACTTCATGACTTTGACTCCTGTACCCCGAAACGAAATCAAGACCAACCTTATCCAAACTCTCCCTGTTAAATCCATATTGAACAAAACCCATACATTTTCCTTTTGTTTCCCAAGTAATCTTTGCACTAAACTCCTCTACCCCCTTAGAAACAAAAAGATTATAAGGAGTACAATCACCTTGGGAAACAAACAAAGAGTCGAAACCACCAACATTTTTCTTGAAAAGTAGAAAAATTGAAGATGATACTAAGATAACAACTAAACCAATTATTATACTAAAAATTTTCTTGCTCATTTCTCTCTTCTACTATAATATAACTTTTTTCTTGAGATGAATTATACCCATCCGAGACTCTAAGAGTGAAACTAACCGTACCTGCCACATCGGGAACGCCCTGTACAATATCGTCCTTGACATAAAGCCAATCAGGAGAATCAACAAGCTCAAGTACTAATTCGGACTCCTCATTATCTAAATCTACCAACCTCGGTATATATTGATACATGTCTCCTACAGCTATTAGAATTGGTGCTTGAGAGAGGATATATGGGATACCTTCACTCTTGGCATCAACATTCTCCTCGACTATGCTATCCTGCACTCCTAGAATTGCTTGCTCTTTTGGACGATTTAGAAACATATATACCGAAGCGAAGCTCAACATAAAAAGGACAACCAAGGAACTCAGTACTATCTTAATCTCCCTACTCTTTTGCATAATAAAGAATACCACAAAAAAGATTGTTTACAAACAAGAAAAATATAGCTATAATACCCTGAATAGCAATAATAATTATATATTTATACAGAAATGCCAAATTTAAAAACATCTATCAAAGACTTACGAAAGAGCCAAAGGAGAGAGACAATAAACAACAGGCTTAGAAACAGAGTCAAAAGAGTTACAAAAAAACATGCCAATTTAGTCAAACAGGGAAACAAGGAAGAAGTAAAAAAGAATCTAATCAATGTTTACAAGATCCTTGATAAAGCTGCAAAGAAGAATGTTATAAAAAAAGGTAAAGCTGATAGGTTAAAATCAAGACTTACCAAAAATTTAAACAAACTAGCCCAAGATAATGTCAAAACTTCTAAAAAGGATTCTTAAAATTTCAGTTTGGCCTGCTGTTTTAATGATTGCAGGAAAACTTTTAGGAATTATTATTGCAAATATTGCTTACAAGTTAGATTTTTTCATTGACAACCAAATTCAAGGTATTTTTTCCATCCAGCTCTACTATACTGATACGGCAACAACACTACTTGTAAACTCTGTATCGAACCTTTTTATGATAATCATTTTAGCAGTACCCACTATTTACTTCATCATCAAAACTTCAATATATCAATCAACTCTTCAAAATCCTAGAACCATAGTAAAAATTACGAAATTGAATGTACTAAGTTGGATAACAAAAAATGACACATCATTCCTCCTTATTTTTGTTTGGTGCTCGTTCCTTCTAGTAGCTTCATTAATCATTATTGCTCAAAGTATTCAAGGAATTTCATACTCATGGATCGGAGGACTCTCTGCTGTGTTAGCAATATTCTCAATATGGGGAACTATAAAGACATATGAATTGGAAATTGATAAAATATATCCAAAAGAGAAGGAGCTATATTAATGAAAAAACAAAACTTACTACCACAAATTGTCGAACCTTTTGCCATAGTTGTATTGCTAGCTTTCTTCATTGTCCCAACCCTTACTGTGATTAATCTCTCACCAATAACAAAGGAAGTAAAAAAAGAGAATGTACTTGGTGTAAACACATTTAGTTCAAATATCGATGTAAGAGACTTAGGAGGTTTCCATGAAATTATTAAGGGAGAAAGTCTATCTAAGACAAACGAGAGTGAGTATTTGTACAAAACAACAATACATAGAAGAGATAATTTAAAAACATATTCGAAACCAATTCTTCAGATTCAAAACAATGGTTTTTCACCAGTAGTCCTCTCATTCTACGGCTATACAGATAGTAGAACTGATACAAAGGTTACACTCAAAATCGGAAGAAATTCATATCTACTAAGAGATGAGAATGGTCAATTATATCATCAAGATTTTTTCCTAGAACCAACATCTAATACAACAGTCTACTTATATCTTGAGAACAGTAATAGGATACTTTTTTCTGAAAACTTTGAGATGGAGCTGTCTATTAAGTAAGAACCTTTCTTTAAAGAAGAAAACAATTACCCTTGTCGAATAAAATACCTATACAAAAAGCTTTTTGTATAGGGTATAATCTAAGATATGTCAAAATATACTTCACTAGATAAAATCAGAAATTTCTCGATTATCGCCCATATTGACCATGGCAAATCTACCTTGGCAGATAGAATGCTCGAGGCTGTACACAATAAAAATATTGAGAGAAAGAAAAAAACAAGATTACTAGATAGGCTTGACCTTGAGCAGGAAAAGGGTATTACTATAAAACTTCAGGCTTGTAAGATGGCATGGAAAGGATATGAACTTAATCTCATTGATACTCCAGGACATGTAGATTTCTCGTATGAAGTATCTAGATCTTTAGCTGCATGCGAATCTGCACTTCTTCTGGTTGATGCAAGTCAAGGGATACAAGCTCAAACAATTTCAAACACAAAAAAAGCACTCGATTTGGGATTAAAACTCATACCTGTACTTAACAAGATTGATTTACCAAATATAAATATTGAGGAAAGAGAGAAAGAAATTGAGGCTCTTTTAGGTTTTTCAAAAGATGAGATAATCAAAGTCTCTGGAAAAACAGGAGAGAATGTAAATCTACTTCTGGATAGAATTATTCAACAATCCCCTCCTCCTTCAGGAGACAAGAATAAACCCTTGAGGGCTTTGGTGTTTGATTCCTTTTACGATGAACATAGGGGTGTAGTCATTGCAGTAAGGATCTTTGATGGTGAATATACCTACTCTCCCGGGAAAACAGAAGAGCTTTTCATGATACAAAGAAAACAGTTTTTTAGGCCAACAGAAATTGGCATATTTAACCCCGATCTTGAAGAGATAGAGAAATTAAGCGCTGGAGAGGTTGGATATATTGCTACTGGAATGAAGGATATTAGTTTCTTTACAGTAGGGGATACAATATCAAACAATAAGGACACTGCTCCACTTGAAGGATACCAGATACCAAAACCAAATATGTATGCTACTTTCTTCCCAACAGATTCCGAAGATTACGAAAATCTAAAAATTGCACTTACAAAACTCTCCTTGAATGATGCCTCCCTCTCTTTTACTAATCAAAGATCAAATCTACTTGGTTCTGGTTTCCGTTGCGGTTTCTTAGGATTGCTGCATATGGAAATAGTACAGGAAAGGTTAGAAAGAGAGTACGACATTGATTTGATTGTTACTGCACCAACCGTTGAGTATCAGATTACAAAAACTGATGGGAACGAAATGACGATTCAGACCGCCCAAGAGTTACCAGATCCTGCACAGATTAAAGAGATAAGGGAGCCATGGGTCAGAGCTGAAATCATGACTCCTGAGAAATACTTAGGCGATTTAATGTCTCTTTGCCAATTAAAAAGAGGTGAGTATGTAAACACTATTTATCTCAACTCAAACTCAGGTGATATTCAATTAAAAGACCAATATATAGTTCTTGAATATGATATGCCCCTTGTATCTTTAATCTCCAACTTCTTTGACCAAATGAAAAATATATCTAGTGGTTATGCTTCTATGGAATATGAATTTATTGATTATTTCCCCACAGATATAGTTGAAGTATCAATACTAGTAAATCATGAAGAAGTCTCCGTATTAAATTTTCTTGAAGTTAGAGAGTTGGCAAGATCAAAGGCTGTTAAACTTCTTGAGGTTATGAAGGATGTTATACCAAGACAACAATTCTCTATCCCTTTGCAAGCAGCAATTAATGCAACAATTATTGCGCGAGAAGACGTAAAAGCCTTTAGGAAAGATGTCACTGCAAAACTCTACGGTGGCGACTACTCAAGAAAGAAAAAATTGCTTGAGAAACAAAAAAAGGGAAAGAAAAGATTAAAACAAATCGGACAGGTAAGCATTCCTCAAGATGCATTCTTAGCTATACTCAAAACATAATGATTAAGAAAATTAAGCTCATAAATTTTAGAAGGTTTGAAAGCTTTGAAATAAATATTGAGAAAGATATCATAGTTTTTCATGGTGACAATGCCGTAGGAAAAAGTACAATATTAGAAGCTATCTATGTTCTTTCAAATGGGAAATCTCCCTGGGCAACATCTGATGAGTATATACTTACAGAACAGTCCGAAGAAGACAAATACTGCAGAATTGAAATTACTACAAAGGAAGATGAAGAAAAAGTCTACTCATACTACAAAACTCCAAATAGAAGAATATTAAAAATTAATGAAAAAAATGTTCCTTTAAACAGATTTTTCGCAGAGAATGCTGCAACGATATTCAATCCAGAAAAAATTGAAATACTGATGATATCACCAAGTAAAAGAAGAGAATTCTTAGACGAAATTCTTTCTACCTTAGACTATGAATATGTTGAGATAATGAAACGGTTTCGAAAAGTACTTAAACAGAGAAATGCATATCTAAAAAAATTAGCAAAACAATTCTACGAGAGAGGAGTAATCGCTAGAAATGATCCTCAGCTCGTTTTCTGGACAAGAGAATTTTTGAAAGAAGCGAATAGAATTCAAGCGATGAGAAAAAGTTTGTCCGAAAAACTTAAAACTAAAGATTTGAAAATAGAATATATCAAATCAAATGGAGAGATTGCATTGGAAGATTCCCTTGAGAATTCAACTAAAAGAGATATCGCAACAGGATACACAAATGTTGGTCCACACAGAGATGACTGGCAATTAATAAACGGAAAAGATATTAAGAAATATGGATCAAGAGGAGAAAAAAGACTTTCTATTGGGAAACTAATATTCGAAACTCAGAAAATTATGAAGAGGGAACTTGGATACTACCCTATTCTTCTACTTGATGATATAGCTTCTGAGCTGGATGAGAAAAACACAGCGAGCATTTTTGATCCAAAAATATTAAACAAACAACAAACCTTTATAACTATCATTAATTACAAGAATCTTCCAAAAGATGTTTTAGAAAAAGCGCAATTAATTGATTTGAATCAATTAGATTAACTTTAAGGTGTCCGAATACTCCTCAATTTTTTTTGCTTTAAAGTCCTTAGGGAAAAATTCTATCTTCCCGATTTTAGAATTCCTCCTTAATCTTCTTATTTCAGGTTTGTGATTACTCAAGATCATGAAAAGGACTTGAGAAAAGTAAAACATTTTATCTAATATTAGGAAAATTAGATTTGAACTTTTCTGAGGTTCGATATCTGTCTTCAATAAATCTTTCCTAACACCATATTTATGGATTAACCATTTGTTCTCAAAGTATATGTAATGAAGATAATCGTTATTATATATTGGCTTCATGAACATCAGCTCATGAAAGTTAAAGATATCATCCTCAAGATGCAAGCCTCTCTCTTCAGAAACAAAATTCAAGCAAATCTTATCCTTAGATTCTCTATGTCTTTTGGCCCGAATTTTATTATGAAATAAATTTTTAATAGATACTACTCCCCTGTAAAGCCACATACTGTTGTTTTTCACAACCACATATACATCAATATCATCCTCTTCTCTTGCAAAACCTGCCCCAACCGAACCCGTTACAGCAATGAATTTAACTAAGTTTAAGGCTAGGAGTGAGGAAATATTTTGTTTGGCAATATCAAGTTTTTTTTCAACAAATTTATTTCTATTCCTCTTCGGAATATTTTTACTCATTTCAGCCTCATTTTTCTTAAGGTACCTATTCCCCCATATCCTCACAATATCGTCTTTTGAAAGGGATAAATTCATTAAAGAACGGAATTTTTTTAATTGGATATATTTTTCCACTCTCTATTATATATTATTTGTCATGAGTACTAATAATATCTTTAATTATCTGTTAAACTGTAGTATATAATTACTGCCTATGAAGCAACACGCAATACCTCAAAATGTATTAGATGTAGAGTTCAAGCTTTTTACTAAGTTTACACTTAAAGAATTTGCCTATTTAGCTATTGGTGTTGGTTTAGGAGGCTTAATACTCTACCTAACAGTAGGTGGACACATCCCTGGACTAATAGGTATTCCCTTTTTCATTCTCTCATCTTTAGCAGGAATCTTCCTTTCTTTGGTTCCAATTAATGACCAACCTGCTGACAAATTTATACAAAACTACATCAAAGCCATTACAAGTCCAACGCAAAGAGCATGGATTAGTAAAAAAGACCCTCAAAATCGTGCAAAACCGGGGGTCAAACCTTCGGAGGATGGAAAGTTGATTGCTAAAGATTCAAAAGAGAAAAAAAAGAGAATCATAGGAGCTCAACCAGTAAAACCTACATTTGAAGAGCCTGTTTCAATAATCCAAGAAGAGATTGATAAGGAGCTGGATGCACTGGAAAATTCTGAACCAAAAAGTTTCAACCCTTCTAATATATTTATAACTGAAGACAATATCTCTCAGTATCAATTTAACGCCAAGGGTTTTGAAAATCTGCCTGGCAATATTAATCTTTGGCTTTGTACAAAAGAATTTAAACCCATATCTAACATTGTAGCCTCATTGAAAGATGAAAAAGGGAATTTACTTTACGCAAACAAGACCGGAAGTAATGGATATTTCTTAACTAATAAAAAATGGAGTCCCGGAAGATATTCAGTTGAATTCTCAAGTGAAGAATTCAATATACCAACTGTAAGCATATTCTTAAGTGGGAAAGAGAATAATTTGCCAATTAAAATAACAGCAATTTAATATGGATAGAAATGCAAGAGCAAGAGCGACAGCTTCAACACAGGATCATATTGCTATCAGAGATATTAGAGATGATTTAATCATCAACAGAAATGGGAGTGTGGCAATGGTAATACAAACTTCTGCCATTAACTTTGACTTACTTGCAGAATATGAACAAGACAATAAAATCCTAGCATTTGCAGGACTTTTGAATTCTTTGAACTTCAGAATTCAAATTATGATTAGGACTAAAAGAATTGATATTACAAACTACATTACATATCTTCAAGCACAAGAGAAACAGGCTATGAGTGAAGGTCTTAAAAAACAACTTCAAATCTATACCAAATTTGTAAAGAATTTAATAGTTCAAAACGATGTTTTAGACAAAAGTTTCTTCATTGTAGTACCTTATCATACAGGCTCCATTGTACCAAACACCTCAATTCTTAAAGGAAAACAAACTAAAGAGGAGGAACAAAAGAACCAAAACGTACAAACAGAACAATTAGTTGAGAAAGCAAAAATATTCCTCTATCCTAAAAGAGATCATATTCTTAAGCAATTAGGAAGAATGGGCCTATTTGGACATCAATTAACAACAAAGGAGTTAATTACCGAATTTTACACTGTATATAATCCAGAGGAAGAATCATAATGGATAACGAGATAACTAAAAATATAAATAAGATTGAGAGCAAAACAAATGTCTTACTTGAAGAAAAGGCTTCACAACTACATTCTTTTGATCAAAGGTACTCTACTTTTAAAGAGAATGTGAAGGTAGAACCCCCTAAACCCAAAAAAGAAGTGCCTTTAGTGGAAAAATTTGCAGACCCTAACGAGGAAGCAGAAAAAAACAAAAAGATTAATCCCTTGTTTAAAATTCTTGATAATCTGAAAGGCAAGAAAACAACAAAGAGTGTCAAGGATGAGGGGCCACAAGAGGTTATCACAGAAGAACCAATTAATATTGGAGAAACTCTTGGAGTAGATTCAAATATGCACGTAGAAGATTTATTAGCTCCAATAGATATGGAAGTCGATTTTAATCACCTAGAGATGGGGGGATACTTTTTTAGAACTCTCTTTGTAAGTGGATACCCTCGTTTTGTTGGTCCTAACTGGCTTTCACCAATAATCAATTTTGAACATTCCTTAAGGATAAGTACTTTCTATTACCCTGTTGACTCAAAAAGTATTCTTGACAAATTAAGAAAAAAAATCGGAGAGATGGAGGCTACTCTTTACACACAGATGGAAGACAGGAAGGTCATTGACCCAACTCTTAAGGTTGCATTGTCCGATGCTCAAATGCTTCAAGATTCAATAGCAGAAGGCACCGAAAAATTCTTCCATTTCTCCATGTACATTACTCTTTATGCAAAGGATAAAGATCAGTTGGAAAAAATATCTAGAAATGTAATCTCAACCTTCGCTGCTATTAATGCCACAGCCAAACCAGCAACTCTTCAACAGGAGGATGCCTTTTTGAGTACACAACCAAGAGGAATTGACAACCTATACATCACAAGAAATATGGATACTACTTCCTTGGCTACGACATTTCCTTTTGTAACATCAGAATTAACTATGGATCATGGAATTATGTATGGATTAAATATGCACAACAAAAGTTTAGTAGTATTTGACCGTTTTGAATTAGAAAACGCTAACTCCGTAATATTCGCAAAGTCAGGAGCAGGTAAAAGTTACTTTGTTAAACTCGAAGCCATAAGAAGTTTAATGCTTGGAACAGAAATAATTATAATCGACCCTGAAAGAGAATATGATAATCTGGCAAAAGCTGTAAATGGGGCATATATCTCATTCTCCCAAGACAAAGGACACAAGATGAATCCCTTTGAACTTTCTGGAGTAACAGAAGAGGGAGATGATGAATTAAGAATGAAACTGCTAGCACTTCACGGATTTTTTAAAGTCTTATTTGATGAAGTTACTAATATTGAAGAATCAATCCTTGATAGGGCACTAATTCTTACCTATCGAGAAAAAGGAATAACTTTTGACCCAATAACCCAAACAAAACCTGCTCCTCTACTTGAAGACTTATACAAAGTATTGAAGGGTATGGCGGAGACAGAAGCCCATGGATTAGCACGAAGATTAGAAAAATACATAATTGGAAGTGGAGCTGGAGTATTTAATGAGGCTAGTAATTTTGAAATAAACAATCCATTTACAGTCTTTAGTGTTAGAGATCTTCAAGAAGAACTGAAACCATTAGCTATGTACCTTATGCTTGATTTCATTTGGACAAGAATTAGAAAAGATAAAAGAAGGAGAATATTAATTGTTGATGAAGCATGGTATATGATGCAATCAGAAGATTCTGCTAAATTTATGTATTCTATTGCTAAAAGAGCAAGAAAATACTATTTGGGTCTTTCAACAATAACCCAAGATGTTGCTGACTTCTTAGGTAATGAAATGGGCCGTGCAATTATCTCAAACTCATCTGTTCAAGTTCTAATGAAACAGAGCCCGTCCGCTGTTGATTTACTACAAAAAGTTTTTAATTTATCAGATGGAGAAAGAAACTACCTCCTTAACTGTGACAAAGGACAAGGTCTGTTCTTTGCTGGTCAAAATCATGTAGGGATACAAGTTCTTTCAAGCGTTGCAGAGCATGAGATTATTACCTCCGACCCTAGAGACTTGGAGAAATTAAAACTCAGAGAAGGAGTAACCGATACAAGAACAATCGAGGAACTTGCTCAAATATTTGATCCTCCAGCAGTTCAACAACCAATGAGAGATGGTAACAATAGCAGAGAAAGTGAAATAATTACTGGAGCAATTGAAAAAAAGGAAAAACAAAGGCTTCTTCTTCAAGATGAGAGAATCCAATATCAAGAAGAACTTGAGAAAAGGCTTGCAGAGCAAGAAAAAATCATTAATCCAGACAAATACAAGAATCAAGATACTTTCATTGACCAATTAAATCAACAAACACTTACCGGACAGGTCCTTTCATCTAGAAAAGGTATTCAACGAGATAGAAAGCATTTAACACCTCAGGGAGTTGTGGAAAGTTACCCTGAAGAAAGTAACGAGAACAATGAGTCTATTTAGTAAAAATGATAAAAAAGAAGAACCAGTAACACCGATTAGAGAAGAATTATATCTTGTAACAAAAGCTGTAGATACTACTACACTGCCAAAGGATATTTTATCTTCTGATTTCGAACAGTTAACTAAAGCAGAAGAAAAAAACAAATACAGAACTAATATCGCAAAATCTATTAGGAATCCTCAAATCTCCAGAGCCGTATCTGCTTTAAAATTAAGAAATCCTTTTAAGGGTGTTTAACTCAAAGGTCCCTGATCTACATTAATAAATTCTGAGAGATTATCTCTTGTTATCATTATCGGTGTAGGAATACCTTCCACTATTTTTCTTGCTGCACTTCTAATTATTGTTCCAATGTTTCTTTCTAATTGTCTAATACCAGCATCAAAACCAACGGGTCTAATTACTGAAATCCATACATCGTCTGCAATATTGATTTGGTCTGTAGTTAAATTGTACTCTTCCAAAACCTCAGGAAGGATATATTGTTTTGCAATTACTTCTTTTTCTCCATCTGAATAACTAGTAAATCTGATAACCTCCACTCTATCCAACAATGCTGCTGAAAGACCCCCCAGGTTGTTTGCAGTACATATGAACATAACCTTTGATAAATCAATTGGATGATCAATATAGTGATCAACAAAAGAAGCATTCTGCTCTGGATCTAATACTTCAAGAAGCGTTGCCATTACATCGTTTAGTAGACCTGCATTTCCACTAGATTTCTCGATTTCATCTAAAAGAATTACGGGATTCATCGTACCACATCGAATTAAGGATTTTACAATTTGTCCTGGTTCTCCATCTAAGGAATATCTTGGGGTACCCCTCAGAGTTCTTACATCACCTATTGCACCTAAAGATACTCTAGCAAACTTCCTGTTTAATGAATTCGCGATTGATTTGGCGATACTAGTTTTACCTACACCTTGTAATCCTAAAAAGAGAAACACAGGGGTTGAAACATGATGTACCGTGTTTACCTTTGGAAGTTCTCTTTGGAGTAAATCTACATCGTTTTGCATTTGGAGCTGCGTTGGGATACTTTCTCTGGAGAGATTATTTCCATGCTTAAGCTGCATTGATGCTAGGTAATCAAGAATAAGATTTTTTACAGATTCCATACCATGATGGCTTGAATCCATTATTTTTTTAGCTTCTGAGATATCTAGACTATCTTCTGAATATGTTGTCCAAGGGATTCTTACTATCCAGTCAATATATTTACTAACAGTCTCGAACTCATTACTGTATCCACCCATTCGAACCATCCTTTTTAAACGATTGATTGACTGAATACATTCCCCCTTTAAAGTATGCGGGGCTGACGAAGCGAGTAATTTGTTTTCTAAAGTAAGTATCTCGCTAACACTCTCATCAACTGCTGTATCTACTAAATTGTTGTTTTGAAAATCCATATACATATTAAGTGTATATACTAGTAAAAATTAAGTCAACGATTACAAAAAAAATGATTGATTCTTCCTATTAAATAGGAATTTTTAGACGTTACTACTTTGACATCACTTCAATACCATGATAATCTTTTATTAGATAATTTAAACTGCCTTTTAAATGAAAAAATTTACTTTGTTTTTTTCAATTCTTTTTCTTTTTTTATTTACAACAAAGTCTTTTGCAGCAGATGTAAAACTGATTGACAACTCAACCTTAAACGAAAAATTGATAACGGTCTCAATAGATACCCAAGAGCAGTCAACAGAGAATGTAAAAATTGTTCTCAACTATTCTCCCGAAGTTACAATTACGAAGATTAACGAATCTGAGTTGAATTGCTCTACATTCTCTTCAATATATACTGGGAACACAGCAGAAATAACTTGTGCCTTATCGTCATCTCAAAATGTTAATGGAAAACTTGCAGAAATTATCTTTACTTCAACCTCTGAAAAGTATGCTTTTGTAGTAGATAAGACTCAATCTCAAATTGGAGAGTTGACTATTGATAATGTAGTAGATTTAGGTCAGCTTAATGCAGAAGGGACAATAACTGATGGCGATACAACGACTGGGACCGATGAAAACCCAATAGAGACGACTGAGGGAAATCAGCCAGCAACCGCACCAAGTACAATATCGACAACACAAAAAGAGACTACCAGCTTTATGTCCTTTCTTCCATACATACTTTTAGGAGCTGCAGGAATATTTCTAATAGCAATTATTGTTCTTTTAATAACAAAAAAGAAAGATGATATAACTCCAAATACGTTACAAACTCCTGCACAAATACCACAGCAACCTGCTGTCCCTCCATTAATTAACCCTCAACCACAAGAAGTAACACAGACACAAAATGAGAGTATGCAAGGAAATGTTTCAAATGTTGAGACAAAACCTACTTTGGAACAACTGGTTACCCAATCTCCAGACGTATCGAGCTCTACGGTACCGATGATGCCTACAACACAGACAACTAATACCCCAAAAGAAGAAGAGCTTTCTGATTTGGAAGCCTTGCTAGTAAGTGAGAATCCAAGTCTTAATACAGTACCTCAAGAGCCAGTAATTGAACCCCCCGCAGAACCGAACACTCAGCCTGCATCCCAGACTTCTCAAAATTTACCTCCTATTGAGAATACGGATACAAATTTGGGATATACTGCAAATATATCTACAGGTGGCCTTCCTGAGGTAGGTTCAACATCTCCATTGGAACCCTCTTACCAAGTTTCTCCAGATCTTGGATCAATCGAGCAACCTATTGTAGAGCCAGCAATCTCTGAAGCTCCCGTGGTTGGTATGACTACAACAAACCCCATGCCCGAAGTTACCCCAGCAGAAATGGACATGAATACTCCTGTTAGCACCCCACTGAACAACTCCTTCGCACAAGTAAATGCCGAACCCACACTTACTCAACCCACTGAGAATTCTACACCAGAAATAATTGATACCCCAACAGGAATGGACATGAATACTCCTGTTAGCACCCCACTGAACAACTCCTTCGCACAAGTAAATGCCGAACCCACACTTACTCAACCCACTGAGAATTCTACACCAGAGATAATTGATACAGGATTAGAGGTTGATCTGCAAAGCATAATAAATCAAGAAATTAGTAGCATCCCATTAAACTCTACTCCAACAAACACTGAACCACAGAATCCAGTAACACCAATGAACCCAATCAATACAACTGAGCCAACAAATCCAGTGAGTCCCATTTAGGAAAAATTAAAAATTTTTCCACATCTGACTAGCCTTTACTTTGGTATCCCCAGTATACTTACTGTTTAATTTGTTGCTTCCATACGGCTTGTTAGATGGAGAATCTAATTCTTCAAAAGCTATCTGAGCTACCTTCATCCCTTCGTATATCTTTATTGACAAAGGAGAAGTATTAACCAATTCCAGAGTAAGCCTTAATTTATTTCCCGGATCTAAGAAACCTGCTGTCGCATGAATGAGTAGTCCTATCCTAGCAAGAGAACTTTTTCCTTCTAATCTACCAACATGTCTGGAATCTACTCCCGTAATTTCTTTTACATTAGCTAATGCAAATTGCCCTGGTTTGAGAACAAACGATCCCCCCTCTTCAATCTCAATCTCCTCCATTAAATGTTCAACGCTCTTTTTTACATCAATGATATTTCTTTTGTCTTCCTTGAAAATCATAAAATATCTATCCAAGTGCAAATCATACGAAGCAGGCTGAAGATTCTCTTCCAAAAAAGGTTCTATACTAATTTCTTTAGTCTCTAAAGATTTCTTAATACTTGTATCTGAAAGAATCATGCAAAATTTAACTTATCTTATCTCAAATTTATCTACGACCTATCAACAAACTCAGCTTTAGAATCTATTTTGGGGCACTTAATTCTTTTTTGCAAACCATTCCAAATCGGGTCTCTCATATTCAAATTCCTTAACCATTCATAGACTAACACTCGATATGCAATATGCCCACCATTTCTTACACGCAAGTTAATTACATACTGCAAATCGTCATAGGAACCGTACATGATATATTTTGTGGAGTGAGCATGTGGTAATAGATATTTTGTATACTCATCGCAAACTTCATTAGAAAGAAATTCTTTGGCTTTTGCTCTCCAAGCTTTAATCATTGAGTATGTCTCACTCAGTGTATTCTTGTATTCTCTCTTTAATTCCTTGAGCTGAGGAATATCTAAATAGTTACAAAGATAGAAACACTCGTCATCTCTTCTATCTAACTCCTGATCCATATCTATCTCATCGTGTAAAAGCGGAATAAATCGTTCTAAGCTCCTATGCCTATTCAAATCTTTTAAGGTACCTAAAGTAGCAAATCCTTCAATTTTAACTGCTCCGCTTTGAGCTATGTTTCCAATTGTCTTGTGTTGATTATGTTTTTCAGCAAGTATTTCTCCAATATATTCCTGATCTTCTTCATCAAAATTGTATTCCTTCTCTGAACCTAAAGGATTCAACAAAGCTTCATAATGAGATATTAACCCTTCTGTAAAATCTGTGGCATAGGAAACATTTACAGAACTCCCCTCACTCTCAGGAATTGCTATTATTTGCCTTCTATTTAAATCTTTTTTGAGATGGTTAAGTATCTCCCTTGTTGAATTTCCTCTACTACTATTTGATTCTGTATGTCGTATAAGGTTATCTGCTTCTCGGATATATCCCCTAGCATCCAGGCTTGACTCCCCAAGAAGGTTCAAAGCTAATTCAGCAATTTCATTATCGATTACACTTTCACTACCAAAAAGATAACCAATGAAATCTGACCACGCTCTGGCAGACATAACCAAGGCATCACTTGTACTCAAACCTACTGGAAGTAAATATTTTGCAACATCAAAAGACCTAGCCTTTAAGGAGGATATCTCTTGGGCACTTTCTTCATTTATTTTAAAGAATTTTGATAATTCTTCCTTAGTTAATTTAAGAAGTCTTTTGTAATCTGCTAATTGCTTAAATATAATACTCTCATACTCTTTTCTTATAGATTGATTGCTACAAATCTCATTTGGAATTTTTATGAAATTTGGATCAGAGAAATCCTGATACCTAGTTGACCTTTCTTGTCCTGCTATTACCGGATTTATGTAGAAGAATTTCATAGCTGTTATTATCGGAATATTTTCAATACATACAAAAAGCTCTGCCATATCACCCACAGATTTGTGTCCATATCCTGAAAATATTTTTTCTAATCTTTCCGAAGCATCTGTTCCATTGTTTATTATTTCAGAAGCTATGTCTAGAATAGAATCTGAAGACCTACTATACCTTGCACCTAGATATGCGTTAATTGCGGGCTGTTTTACATTACAGTTTTGTAACAGAGAGTGAACTATCATCTTGTTCCATGATGATTCCGACTTAACCGTAGCGATATTTAAATCTTTTCTAAAAATCAATTTCATATTTATTAAATTCCTGGAATTTTAAATTCTTTTGTAAAATCCTTTATCTCATTCTTAACCTTTGTATAATCTTCATCGTTCTTACATTCTTTAAGTACCTTGTTGATAAAATTGGCAACTATCTCCATTTCTTTTTCTTTCATCCCCCTTGTAGTCAATGCTGGAGTTCCTATTCTAATTCCCGAGGGATCCCAAGGCTTTCTGCTGTCATTAGGAATTGCATTCTTGTTTACTGTAATACCAACCGTATCGAGTATGTCACCTGCTTCTTTACCAGATATCCCTACAGACGAAAACACATCCACCAAAAACATGTGATTGTCTGTACCTCCAGATATTATTTTGAAACCCAATTTTGTTAAAGAGTCAGATAATTGTTTAGCATTTAATACAACCTGATTAGAGTATTTCTTAAAGTCTTCGGTACTTGCCTCTTTCAAAGCAACTGCGATACCAGCTGTTGTATGATTGTGTGGCCCACCCTGTAAACCCGGAAAGATTGCTTTGTCTATTCTCTCTGCAAAGTCTTTTTTACACATAATCATCGCTCCTCTTGGGCCTCTAAGTGTCTTGTGGGTTGTAGTAGTAACTACATCTGCGTAAGGTACTGGCGAAGGATATACCCCACCAGCTATTAATCCTGCAACATGTGCGATATCTGCAACAAAAAACGCCCCAATCTCATCTGCAATTTTTCTAAATTGTGCCCAATCAACTATCCTTGAATATGCAGAAAAGCCCGCCCATATTAATTTGGGTTTGAATTCTTTTGCAATTTTCCTTACTTCGTCATAATCGATATACCCTGCTTCATTTACACCGTAGTTTATAGAATTGTAAAATCTTCCAGAAAACGAGACTTTAAAACCATGTGTAAGATGCCCACCGGCATCTAATGACATTCCTAGAACTCTATCTCCAGTTTCTATTAATGCAAAATATACTGCAAGGTTAGCCGGAGAGCCAGAATATGGCTGAACATTTGCATGTTCTACTTTGAAAAGATTTCTAGCCCTTCCAATTGCTTCTCTCTCTATACCATCAATATATTCATTTCCATTGTAATACCTTTTACCTGGATACCCTTCTGAATATTTATTCGTCAGAATCGAACCCATGCATTGAAGGACCTCTTCAGAAACATAGTTCTCAGATGCAATTAATTCCAAACCTTCAAGTTGTCTTTTCTTCTCTTTTTGTATTAAATCGAAAATCTTACTGTCTTGAAGCATACTTGTAGCAATTCATCAAATTAAGCATTAAACAAGCGATTGTCATTGGTCCAACACCTCCTGGTACAGGAGTGATATATGAAGGGATTCCCATTATAGCATCCCAATCTACATCACCAACTAATTTCCCAGTCTCAGAATGTTTGTTTGAACCTACATCAATTAGAACACATTCATTTTTCAAGAAATCGGCTTTAACAAATTGGGCTCTCCCTACAGCAGTAATCAAGATATCGGCACTTCTTGAGACTTCTTCAACACCTACAGTGTGAGAATTACATAGAGTTACAGTAGCATTTTTTTCAAGAAGAAGTGCTGCCAAGGGTTTCCCTACTATTGTACTAGAACCAAGTATTACAACTCTTTTCCCAAATATTTTAATGTTGTAGGCTTCTAGAAGTTTTATTATTCCAAGAGGAGTTGCTGGAGGGATAGCTGAAGGATCCTTTTGAAAAAGTTTTCCTAAATTCGTTGGTGCCAAACCATCGACATCCTTATTAGGAGAGATGCTCTCAAGAACTAGATGTCTGTCGATATGCTCAGGAAGTGGCAATTGAATCATAAAACCGTCTACATTAGAATCCTTGTTTAGAGAGTCAACAAGATTAACAATATCCAATGTGTTTACAGTATTCTCAAGATGGTGAACCTTAACTTCAAGACCAAGATTTCTTGCAACTTTTTCTTTCATTCCAACATATTTGACACTTCCATAGTCATCACCGACCAAGATAACATCCAGCCTTGGATTTTTCCCCCCCTCATTCTTGATATTCTGAATATCAAAAGATATCTTATTTAAAATTTCTTTTGACATTTCTGTTCCATTCAATATCTCCATTGATATTTATTTACAATTTAATCATTACTATTACTTTGCTCTATATACTCCTCGTACAAAAATCCTTTTTTCTTCAACAATTCACTCCAACTTCCTGATTCTACTATCTTTCCAGCTTTAAAGTAATATATCCTGTCGAATTTGCTAAGCAAAGCTACACTCCGAGTAAGATATATCAGTGATTTTTCTTTACCTAAGAATTTAAAAATATTTGTAAGAATCTTTTCCGCCGAGATATCATCAATATATGTAAAGGACTCATCCATAATAAAGATATTTTTATTTCTGTACAACATTCTAGCAATTGCGAGCCTTTGCCAGTAAGCAGGAGAAAGATCTTTCCCAGAAGGAAATGTCTTTCCTAAAATACTTGAATCCTCTACATTGATGACCTTCTTGAACTTATTTACACTAGAAAAGTTTACCACTGTATCGTAAAGCTCCATATCTACTTTCTTTCTTTGCCCTGATATTACGATATTCTCCATCAGACTAAAGTGGTAATTTATGTAATCTTGAAAAATAATAGCCAACTTTTTCTTTAATTCTCCCCTGTTTAATTCTTTAGTTGGTATATCATTGAGCAAGTACTCTCCCTCTTCAACTCCGTAAAGACCTGTAAGAATTTTAACAGCAGTACTCTTTCCTGAACCATCCCCACCAAAGAAGGCAACTTTTTCTCCTGGTTCTATAACTAAATTTAGATTGTCAAGAACGATAGTTTCGGGTTCATCTGGATATGCGAATGAAAGCTTCTTAAATTCTAATTTTGGAGTTCCCTTCGAAAGTTTTTTCTCCCCATGGTAAATATCTCCAAAACCCTGAAATTCAATAAGGTCAAAGAACTTATCAATATATCCTAAGTTAGTTGAAACTAAAGAAAGCGAGTTAAAAATATCCGTAATACTTGTATGTGCAACTTCTACATAGTCATAAAGAGCCTTAAAAGTACCAAAGGATAATTTCTTCGTAATAGATACAGCAAGTACATAGATTATATATGAATATTTCAGAAGGTGACTAAAAACTCCAAAAATGGATTTTGTCTTGTAGAAATGAAATTGATTCTTGTAATACCCTGCTAGGTACTCATCATACTCCTCAACATATCTTCTTTTAAGAAAATTGTAAATATTGTTTACTCTTAATTCCAAAAAGTTACTAATTGTTAATGCTAAGTTTTGGACATAGGCTAAGAATCTTAATTTCCCAACAGATTCATCAAGATAATTCCTTATACCTCCTCTTCTGTAATGTATAGCTAATGCTTCCGGAATTACAAAAATGACTAAAAGAACAACAGAAGGACCAACATATCCAGCAAGAATGATTACAGCAGAAACTAGCCTTACAATATTACTCAGGATAATGGAGAAGTTATCATATACATCAACTATTCTTCCGATAGAAAATGAAGGTGCAAATGCTAACATGTCTTGAAATTCCTTTTTCTCGACATCCTGCAGGTTGGAATTAGCTACTTTTGAAATCATCATAGCCTGAGATTCGCTCCAAACCTTTTCGTAGATTACAGTGTACAAATATGAGCGAAACTGAGTACTAATATGCTTTACGACCCAGAGGAGAAAAATAATCATTAAAAACTTGAATGAGTCCGAGGTTAGAAAAAGTCTGAAATCAAATCCATTCCAATTAAGTAGGATGTCTGTGGTCGCATCAATGAATTTACCTAAAATCTTGATTCCGTATATCTCGGAAGCTGTTGAGATGATGAATAAGAAATCTCTGGATACAGAAACAACCGTATATTTCCCATATACAAAGGATAATACTTTTTTTAAGGTTGAATACTTTTTTACTAACTTTTCCCAGAACATATAGGATATAATAACACGATAGGAAGGAAGATAGAATGCGAGATAATAAATATTTAGAAAATCTTTTGTGGGACTTGTGGGATAATAATTTTTGTGATGTCCCTAGAAAAAACTTGGTTGTAATTAAATTCGGGAAATACTCGAAAAGGCAGTTAGGGAGTATTAAAATTGCGAATGGAAGAACTAAAATTAAAAGTCTAATTCATAAGAAAGAGGATGAGTTGGATGTTCAGGATGATAAGAGTATTACAGTAATTACATTGACTAGATATTTTCAATACGAGGTAGTACCAGAGTTTGTTATTAGGGCAACAATAGCTCACGAGCTTTGCCATTATACTCATGGTTTTCAATCACCTTTAGAGAAGAAATTTGACAAGCCACACCAGGGAAATATCATAAACAAAGAATTAGCAAAGAGAGATTTACTTGAGGAACAAGAAGCTGCAGATGAGTGGTTAAAGGAAAACTGGGTTAATATTGTTTTTAGATAGAAAAAGGGACTCTTTCGAGCCCCATTTTTCATGCCTTACGTAAACATTACATCATTCCAGGCATTCCACCCATCTCGTTAGCGTGAGAATGCTCCTTCTCATCAGGAAGCTCTGCAACAACAGCCTCTGTAGTTACTAACATTGAAGCTACAGATACTGCATTTGTTAAAACTAATCTAGTAACTTTAACAGGATCAATAATTCCTTCCTCAATTAGGTCAACAAATTCTCCTGTCTTTGCATTGTACCCAACATTACCCTTACACTCAGAAGCAACAACCGCACCATCAGCACCAGCATTCTCTGCAATTTGTTTCAAAGGTTCACTTAATACCGCCTTAAGAATATCAATACCCAACTGCTCATCTGAATCATCTAATTTAACTTTTTCTAAAACTTTCTTTGCATTGTGTAGTGCCAATCCACCCCCAGCGACAACACCCTCTTCAATTGCTGCTCTTGTTGCATTAATAGCATCCTCTATTCTCATTTTCTTCTCCTTTGCCTCAACCTCTGAAGCAGCTCCTACCTTAATAACTGCAACCCCACCATCAAGTTTTGCCAATCTCTCTTGTAGTTTCTCTTTGTCATATTCTGAGGTTGTCTTTTCTATCTGTGTTCTTATTTCTTTAACTCTTTCAGAAATACTGTTTTTGGTACCCTTACCCTCAACAATAATTGTTTTTTCTTTTGTTACTATTACTCTTTTAGCAGAACCAAGTGAAGTCAACTCAACCTTATCTAAGGTTTTTCCCAAATCTTCTGAAATATATTCAGCACCAGTTAATATCGAAAGATCTTTTAACATTTCTTTTTTCCTGTCTCCAAAACCTGGAGCTTTTATAGCTACAACATCTAATGTGCCCCTTAACTTGTTTACTACCAATGTTGCTAAAGCCTGATTCTCAATATCATCAGCAATTATGACCATTGGCCTATCTGCAGCACCCAAGACTTTTTCGGCAATTGCTTGAATATCCTGTAAATTAGAAAGTTTCTTGTCGGTAATAAAGATGTATGGATTTTCCATTACAGCTTCTAATGTTTCCGCATTGTTTACAAAGTAAGGACTGACATACCCATTATCAAACTCCATTCCCTCGGTATACTCAACTTCATCTTTAAAACCCTTTGCTTCCTCAACGGTAATAACTCCATCTTTTCCAACCTTATCAAACACACCACCAATCATATCTCCCAATTCTTTTTCATTGTTTGTAGAGATTGTTGCAACCTGAGATATCTCTTCTTTAGTAGTAATCTTTTTCGCTTTCTTAGATAATTCTTCTAACACAATTTCAGTACCTTTGTCTAAACCTCGCTTTAAGGATATTGGATTTGCTCCTGCGGCTACATTCTTGAAACCTACATTTGCAATAGCCTGTGCTAGAACTGTTACCGTTGTTGTACCATCTCCAGCCAATTCGTTTACCCTATTCGAAGCCTCTTTTATCATCTCCACTCCGACATTCTTAAACGGATCTTTGTCCTCGATTTCTTTGGCTACAGTAACACCATCTTTTGTAATTAATTGAGAACCAAACGCTTTCGCAATGGCTACATTTCTTCCTTTAGGTCCTAATGTAACCTTAACTGCATTGGCTATTGTATCTACACCCTCTTTGAGAGACTTCCTGGCCTCTTCATTGTATATTATTGATTTTGACATATAAGTATGAATGATAAATTAATCTAGGTTATCTAATAATTGCAAGAATATCTCCAACATCTAGTAAGAGATATTTCTGTCCATCAACTTCTAATTCGTCTGGTGAATATTTTTTAAAGTAAATCCTATCTCCAACCTTTACGTTAAAATCAATTTCCTTGCCTTTTACTTTTCCTTCCCCAAGCTTAACTACTACACCTGTCTCGGGCTTTTGATCTTCTGTAGATGAAGGTGGAAGAATTAATCCCCCTGTTGTCTTTTCATCAACTTTATCAGGAAATACAAGAACACGTTTGCCAATAGGCGAAATTTTTATATCTTTTGTCATTTTTGTTCTAGCAGATAAATTTAGCGATTGCTAATTGTAACACATACTACACAAGAATTTCAAGACTAGAAGAGGGGGGGAAACTTCTCATTAAAAATATTATTTCGTTTGAACTAGAAACCTCCCTTTAGAACAACTGAGTCCTTAAGTAAATCAATATTCTTTATTGTTTTACCTAAAAATCCGTTTTCCACTACCAATAGTAGTGCATCGCTAATACCTTTATTTATTTTCTCCAAAACCCCTTTTGAGAATATCTCGGGCACTTTGAAATCTCCTACATACAAATTTCTTGAATACAGCTCTGCTGTCTCTCTACTATCCTTGTGAATATCAACTGCGAACCATGGTAATTGTAAAAATTCAAATTTTGAATGTATATATATTTTCCATACTCCACTTCCAGATTCAAGACAAAGATCTTGAATGTTACCACCAGAAACAGTAGACAGTGAATCTTTCAATAGAAAAAGCATCTCTTTTTTTGTAAAGGTAACAAATTCTGAAAAAATATCTGACAAAACGAAATTCTTTATCTTTTCTAATATATTCATATCACTTTGGACAGAAACCACCTCTTCATCAGAAGTACAAATTATATTTTCATTCTTTACAAAATCCTTTTCCCAAGATGAATACCGAAAGAAAACATATCCCAAAAAAAGAACAAATAATACAAAAATTGCTAGAAAGAAATACAGTACTTTTTTCATAGTTAGAATTTTTTAAATATCTTTTTCCAATAATACACAATCTTTTCCTCAAAAAACTCAATCTCTTTAATTCCAAAAATCTTTGCTCCTAGCCAATATGAAAGAAGACCATATGAAGAAGTTGCTATGGTCAAGATAATGATAGAAATTGTTCTAGAGGTATCGAGCTTGAAATCGAACAATCTAAAGACTAGATACATCCCAAAGGACATTAATCCTGCATTTAGAAGTTTTGAAAACATCGGCTTAAGTGTGTCTTTCATAGAAAATACTTTGGTTTTTTTGTTTAGAATTGCCATAAGGATAAATATCTCAACAAAAGCCGCAATGCTAAGGCTTAATGACAAACCACCAACAGCCATATCTGAAGTTCCCCTTGTTGTACACCAAACTAAAATGTCCCTAAAGAATGATTTAATCACTTCAAACAAACCGTTACCATTTGCAGTGGAAATTTGATGGCCAATTTGTTGAAGAATTGGTCTCCAATCGTAATAATGGCTGAAGAAATTTGTCAGAAGGAATGCAAAGGCAATATTAACAAATATTCCAATACCCAGGGCTAACAAGGGAAGCCAAGTAGACTTAAGGGCGTAAAATGCTCTAAGTAAAATTTGCGACAATGTCTGTCCAAGAATGGCAAAAGAAAGAAGAGCTAAACACCAAGCAGTGAGAAGTGTTGCTCTCCAGTCAAATTCTCCTACTCCGTAAACTAATCTAACAATTGGAAGTCGAAGAATCATTAATATCGCTACTAAAGGCAGAACCAAGAAAAGAGCCTGATGCAATGCTTTGTTAAGTATACCTTTGAATTCCTCTGGCTCATCAGCACTTTCTGATAGCTCTGGAAGAACGGCTTGTGCGATCGCACTTCCAATAATATTCACTGGGAAAAGATACAAACTTAAAGCAAATTTATATGAACTTAACGCTCCAGCCTCTAAAGAAAAACTAATAATGGTGTTAACAATAACATTAATTTGCTCTCCTAAAGTTGAGAGCATCTTAGGTACAGCCAACTTCAATGCCTTCCAAATCTTTTGATCTTGAATAGCATTAACAAACCCCTTTATAGACATCCTGACTTTTTCTACAAAGTATTTCTTCAGAGAAGGAATTTGTATTAAGAAATGAAGAAGGGACCCTAACAATGCAGATAGAGCAATGCCAGTTACATCCATTTTAAGAATTACAACAAAAAAAATTGGTCCCAATACCATTGCAAAGTTATATATCAAAGGAGCTAGTGAGGTGACAAAAAATTGCCTTCGCGCTTGAAGATAACCAGTAACGATTGTGCTAATCCCGAGTAATACTGGTGAAATCATCATTATTCTTGTAAGTTTTACAAACAATTCAAGATCATTTGGAGTTATCCTATTTGAGAAATTTGAAATATTTTGAAGAAAATCAGAGTTAATGAGAAATCTTGATATCTGGGGTGTAAATGCAAACAAAATTAAAGCGATAAATACTACCAACGAACTGACTGCGATCATCAAGTTAACAAAGAATTTGTTTAATTCCTTTTCCCCATCACTTCTAAAGACTCCTGAGAAAAGAGGTATTATTGCGGCATTTAATGAGCCCGCAATAATTATCATAAATAATGTATCCGGGATAGTGAAAGCAGCCCAAAAGATATCTAATTCATGGGTAGCACCAAAGAGTTGTGCAATTATTCTTAACTTTAGAAAACCTAATATCTTCGTTAGAAAGAGTAGGACCATCATGGCGTAAATGCTATTCCTTTTTTTCACAACTTCAGCCATAAATATTCTACTTAAATATGTGCCTAATATCATATTCTATCGAGAGATATTAATCAATTCCAATAAGCATTAATTATTTAACCAATAATTAATAGATTATAGGTATGCTTCATTATGAATATCCTTGATTTGTTTTTTCCTAAATCTTGCACCATCTGTTCTAAACAAGGAGAATATATTTGTAAGGAGTGTAAAAAATTATTTAAAAGAACACTCCCAGAGTGTTACATCTGTAGAAAAATTTCTCCACAATATCTTACTCATAATTACTGTAAAAGGGAGTTTTCATTAGATTCGGTAATTGTATTATGGGAATATAACGAACTTAGCTCAACCATACTAAAGAAGTATAAGTACGGAGGAGTATATGATGTTAGGATTACTCTTTCGAATATAGTTAGGGAGAGGTTAAGGGAGATAATAAATAACTTAACAATATGTAGAAACTCCCTTGTTTGTCCAGTACCTATTTCAAGGGGAAGATTAAGGGAGAGAGGCTTTAACCAAACAGAAGAATTAGGAAAGATAGTGGCACAGGAATTTCATTGTCTTTATTCTAAAGATCTAATTGCGAAAAAAGACAGTGACAATACACATCAATCCTTACTGGACAAGGAAGAAAGATTAAGTCACAAAGAGCATTTTTATATTCTTAATGTTGAATTGTTAAATTCCCTTTCAGAAATAATAATTGTTGACGATGTAATTACTACTGGTTCTACTTTAGAACAGATCACAAAATGTATTAAGAAAGTAGTTCCCAAGATGTCCGTAAAATCAATATGTATAT
>CAZGKK010000002.1:0-33549 GCA_964526165.1 uncultured Candidatus Saccharibacteria bacterium
CAACCCAAATGTCAAAAGCATGCTTTCTCCTTTTTTTCTAATACCGTAAAGAACATGAACAGAGCAGTATTCTAACACAAAAAGAGCTCTCTTTAAAGACATATTAATGATATAATGACGTATGAATCCACATGAACCACTTGCTTCAAAATACAGGCCAAGATCTCTGGATGATTTTGTAGGACAGGAACATTTAGTTGGGGAGAGAGGTCCCATAAGAATGTTTCTTGAAACAGGTAAAATTCCCTCGATGATTTTTTGGGGTCCACCAGGAACAGGAAAAACAACCTTAGCATATATTCTTTCCCTAAATCTCTACTATGACTTTCACAAAATGCAAGCTGTAAACAGTGGAAAAGATGCCTTAAGAAAGGTAATTAAGGTTGCATTGGACAATCAACAGTACGGGAAAAAAACAATCCTTTTCTTGGATGAAATACATAGGTGGAACAAAGCACAACAAGATGCACTCCTTCCATATGTTGAGAAAGGAATAATTACGCTAATAGGAGCAACTACTGAAAATCCATCCTTTACTGTAATATCAGCACTACTCTCAAGAACAAAGGTCTTTGTGTTTAAGCAACAAACTGAAGAAGATATTGCCAAACTCCTCACAAAGATTTCTAAAAAAGAATATCCTGATGTGAAAATTTCAAAGAAAGTTCTTCAACAGATGGCAAATCTCTCAAATGGAGATATCCGTTCTGGTCTAAATATTCTTGAAATGAGTACAACATTGGCATATTCCGAGCGTTCTAAGGAGGGAAAGGCAGAGGTTAAAGAAGAAACATTGCTCGATACAGTTCAAAAGCCCGTTTACTATGACAAAACTGGCGAAGAACACTACAATATCATCTCTGCTATTCACAAATCTATGAGGTCATCTAATCCTGATGCTGCTTGTTACTGGGTAGGAAGGATGCTGGCCGGAGGTGAAGATCCTCTTTACGTTGCTCGAAGAATGTTGCGGTTTGCAAGTGAGGATATTGGAAATGCTGATCCTCAAGCATTGATACTAGCTAACTCTATATATGAATCTTGTCAAAAAATTGGTATGCCAGAATGTGAAGTCTTTTTAATGCAATTAGCCATATATCTTGCTAATGCACCAAAGGACAATACGGCATACGTCGTTGAGGGACAAGTTAAACAGGATATCGAAGAATATGGAAACTTAGCAGTACCATTAAACATACGTAATGCTGAAACAAAACTAATGAAAGAAATTGGTTATGGGAAAGGCTATGAATATGACCATGAACTCCCAAACAAAAAATCAGATCAACAGTGTATGCCAGATAAATTAAAAACAAGAAAATACATTCATTAATATTTTCCTTTTTGGTGGAAAGTTAAGCAGAATGAATATATAATTAGAGTATGGAAATAAAAAAAGATTTAGAAATAATTGGAAGAATACTTAACAAAGGAGTAGAGCAGATTTTACCCTCGAAAGAAGCACTTAAAGAGAAACTACTCTCGGGAAAAAGGTTAACAATATATCAAGGATTTGATCCAACTGCTCCGACATTGCATATTGGCCATACTGTTGGCATGAGAAAACTAGAAGACTTTAGGAAGTTAGGGCACAGGGTCATATTCCTCATAGGAGATTTCACAGCAAGAATCGGTGACCCGTCAGACAAAAAAGAGGCGAGAGATTCTGCAAGAGCAGTTCTTACAAAAGAACAGGTTGAAGAGAATTTAAAAAAATATGTTGAGCAGGCATCTCATATTATCGATATTCAGAACAAAGAAAATCCCGTTGAAATTAAATACAATAGTGAATGGCATGACAAATTAACTTTTTCAGAAGTAATTAACCTCGCTTCCGAATTTACAGTCCAGCAAATGATTAAGAGAAGTATGTACCAACAGAGATTAAAGGAGGACAAACCCATATTCCTAAATGAATTCCTTTATCCCCTCATGCAAGGATACGACTCGGTAATGATGGATGTAGATGTAGAAGTAGGTGGGAACGATCAACTCTTCAATATGCTTGCTGGCAGAGATATGGTTCTAAATCATCTTAAAAAAGAAAAAATTGTTCTTGCTGGAAAACTTCTTGAAACTTCTGATGGTAGTAAGATGGGAAAGTCTGAGGGAAATATGGTGCGATTAGATGATACCCCTGAAGATATATTTGGAAAGATAATGTCTTTTGAAGATAGCAAAATTCTTTCCTCATTCGAAATTCTAACAAATGCTTCACTTGAACAAATAGAAAAATACAAAATTAGATTAAAAAATGGCGAGAACCCTATAAACCTTAAGAAAGAATTAGCCTTCAGAATAACTTCTGAAATTAAATCCCAAGAAGAAGCAGAAAAGGCTCAACTCTTTTTTGAATCAATATTTCAGAAGAAAGACAATGACACAGAAATTCCTTTAAGAATAATTCCAAATCAGACGCTTTCACTTCTTGATCTGATATGTGAATGCAAATTTGCCTCAAGTAGGGCAGAAGCAAGAAGATTGGTAGAACAAGGTGCAGTCAAAATAAACGACGAGAAGAAAAGTTCTTTCAACGAGACAATAGATTTGCAAAACTCCCCATTAATTCTTAGAGTTGGGAGACATATTACAAAAATACAAATTCAAAAATAATGGAAAAACAAACACCTACTGGTGTATTAAAAAACAGGATTCACTCCCTGGTTTCTTCAAATTTTACGAAGGACTTAAAGAGTGCCATCTCATATGCTGAAGATAAATATTATGGGAAGACTCGTTACAATGGAGTGCCAATGATAAACCATGTTCTTGAGATTGCCATTTCTTTACTTAAGGATGGATTAGATTACAATACCGCAGTTGCTGCAATTCTACACGAGTTAGTATTAGATACAAACCTTGAGAAAGAAATTAAAACCAAATTTTCTGATGATGTGATGGATATTCTTAATGGGGTAAAAAAAATAAAAAGAGGAACAGACAGTTTGGATACAAACCCAGATATAATAATCAAATACGTGCTAAATATTTCAAAAGATTTGCGTCCGGTATACTTAAAAATATACGACACCTTACACGATATCCGCTCTTTTGGAGAAATACCTAAAGAACAACAAAAGAACAAACTCTACAAAGCCTTAAACATTTACGGAATACTGGCTGAGTATCTTTACTTAGAAGAATTGAAGAAAGAATTAGAGGAAAAAGCCTTTTCGCATTCTTTACAAATCGAATATAAAAGTATTTCAAAGAAAATGGCTTCGTTAAATATCTCAACAGAGCTCCTTGAGAAATACAGAAAAGAAATACTGTTACGAGTTAAGGAGTCTGGAATTAAAGCGAGAATTGAAGGAAGAATAAAAAGTAAATACAGTATTTACAAGAAATTGAAAAAATATGAAAAAGAATGGATAGATCCAAATATCCGAAGATTAGATGATTTAGTAGCATTTCGAGTTATAACTCAAGACGAAAGTTCCTGCTATGAAATTTTAGAGAAGTTAATGGATAATGGGGCGATGAACGAGGAACGGTTTGATGATTACATTTCAAATCCTAAACCAAATGGATACAAAGCAGTTCAATTTCCAATAAAATTTCCTAAAATTTCTGACCTGTATATTGAGATGCAAATTCTTACTGAAGAGATGTACAAAGAAAACACCTTTGGAAAGGCTTCACACATAGCATATAAAGCTAGTCAATCAAGATATGCTAAACCAACGAATAAATATGACTGGGTAAAAAAGATTCAAGATGAAATATCAAGAAGCAAAATTGAAAGTAAAAAGTTAAAAGCTTTCCCTATATTGTGTGATATTTTTGATGATGAAGTTTTTGTCTTCACCCCAGGTGGAAAGATAATCGCACTAGAAAAAGGGGATACAGTCTTAGATTTTGCTTTCAGATTACATACAGATATTGGTAATAAAGCAGAGAGTGCAAAAGTAAATGGCTTTCCAGCAAAATTAGCTCAAGAATTATTAACTGGAGATATGGTAGAAATCAGAATTGACAAAAATAAAACACATCAAAAAGATGCAACTGTAGAATATGCGAATTCAAGTAGTACTAAAAGTAAAATCAGAAGAAATATTAAACAGGGGGTTAAATAAATATGAAAAAAGTTATAGAATAGAAAAATGAAAAAGAAAACAAGAACAAAGTTTACAAAATTAATAAACATAATCATGGCTATTGTTTTACTTGCAAGTATCGTTGTTCCAATGATTATTGTTTTAACATCCCTTTAAAATGCTTACTAAAGAGACTGAGATAAGCCAATTAAAAGGAGTTGGTCCTAAGTCAAAATTCCTTTTTGAAAATTTGGGGATAACAACCGTTAAGGACCTTCTTACTCACATACCATTTAGGTATCAAGATACATCAAATATAATCTCAATTGCTGAGTTTAAGGAATTAAAAGAGGGTACATTTCTCGGGGAAATTGAAGATGTAAAAACTACATATTTTAGAAAGAAGATTACTACTGTAAAGGTCAAAGATGATTCGGGAAATCTTAGATTAGTATTTTTCAACCAAGCATATCTTCAAAAAACATTTAAAAAAGGTCAAATATATCTTTTTGATGCTAAGATCTCCGAAAAAAATGGAAGAAGGAATATTTACAATCCTAAATTTGAAATTTTCAAGGAAGTTAAAGAGAGACAGTTGCATGTTGGAAAGATAGTTGGAATATATCCTGAGACTAAAGGACTTTCTTCTGCAATGTTACGAAGGAGAATTACTGATTTAAGAGAGGATATAAAAAATATTTTTGAAGACCCTTTAGTAGGCTATTCCCATTCCATGATTACTCTTGAAAAAGCTATAGAAAAAATTCACTTTCCAGAAAGTTTTGAGGAAATTGAGGAAGCAAAAAAAAGACTCGCCTTTGACGAGATGTTAAGAATTGGTTTAAAAATTGAAGAAGAGAATCTAAAGAGAAAAAAAGAGAGGGCTATCTCAATTCCTCTTGATTCGAAAAATATTAATAGTTTTCTAAAATCTCTTCCATATGAGTTAACCTCTGATCAAAATAAGGCAATTCAGGAAATTCTAAAAGATTGTTTGAGTACAACACCCATGAATAGGCTTCTCAATGGAGATGTAGGTAGCGGAAAAACTGTCGTAGCCGCAATTGCAATTTTGAATTCTATCAAAAATGGGTTTTCAGCTATTTTACTCGCACCAACAACAGTTTTAGCCAAACAACACTTTGATACTTTTGAGAAACTTTTTAAGAAGTTTGATATAGATATTGAACTTTGTATTTCAACAGAGAAGAATATTTCAGATGCGGAGAATAAGCTAATTATTGGTACACATGCAATATTGTATAGTAAGGTACTCCCAAAAGATTTGAATTTGGTAATAATTGATGAGCAGCATAGATTTGGTGTTGAACAAAGAGAATACTTTAAGAAAGAGGGAAAGCGTACCCCACATTACCTAACAATGACCGCCACACCTATTCCTAGAAGTCTTACAGAAATATTTTTTGGGGGAATGCATGTATCAGAAATCAGAGAAAAGCCTAAGGAAAGAATCGAGGTTAAAACATATTTCACCCCAGTCAAAAAAAGATTAGAGTGCTTTGATTGGGTCAAAGAAAAAATCATCTCAAACGGAAGAGAAGAACAAGCCTTTTTTATTTATCCACTGATTGAAGAGACTGAGAAATCTACCCGAAAATCAATTCTAAATGAGTTTGAAACTTTGACCAAAATTTTTACTGGCTTGAATGTCCAGTATTTACATGGGAAATTAAAAGAAGAAGAAAAGAACAAATTATTAGATGATTTCCGAAAAAAGAAAATAGATGTGCTTGTTTCAACTACAGTAATTGAAGTAGGAATTGACATTCCCGATGCAACAATCATGGTTATCGAAGATTCTGAACGATTTGGTTTAGCGCAACTTCACCAGCTTAGGGGTAGAGTAGGAAGAAGTAATAAGGATTCATACTGTTTTGTAATTCCTAGTAATTCAGTAGAAAAAGGTTCTCCCGCAGAAGAGAGACTTTTGTATTTTGCAAAACATAGCTCGGGTTTTGAAGTGGCAGAATTTGACTTAAAAAGAAGAGGCCCTGGGGAGGTATACGGAACAAGACAATCTGGAATTCCTAATTTCAAAGTTGCAAGTATTTACGATACAAAATTACTTAAAGATGCGCGGGTGTTTGCTAAAAAAATTTTAAAGGAAGAGAATGATAAACAACATATTTTAGATAATCTTTTTTCCTAAATGGAGATTCATATCGTATTAGATAATATTCGTTCTGTCTTTAATGTAGGAAGTATCTTCCGTTCCGCAGATGGAGCTGGAAGTGTTAAAAAAATTTATCTCTGTGGAATGACAACGAATATTGATAATCCGAAGTTGGAAAAAACAGCCCTTGGTGCTACGGATATGGTCCCTTCTGAGCATTACGATACAACTGAGGAGGCGCTTGAAGAGATTAGAGCCGAGCATATACCAATCTATTCTGTTGAACTTACAGATGATGCAGAGGATTTCCAAAAGTTAAAATATCCAGAAAAAATTGCACTTGTTTTCGGTCATGAAAAAATGGGTGTGGAAGAAGAAATCTTGAAAAATTCGAACAAAAGGATATTTGTCCCAATGCGAGGCAAAAAGGAATCCCTAAACGTCGCAAATTGTGCCACCACCATCCTCTACGAAGCGACAAGATGTCTGGCCTAGGCCTTCCCCTCTTTAATGTTTTTTTCATCTCTTATGTATAACCACTTATATTCACCCATGTTTTTTTCTTCGCTCACCATAATCTCAAACGGATTCTGTCTTAGATACGCTTTTACATTCTCTAAATCCCTTATCCTTGACAACCTTTTTGCTTGAAAAGGTCCTTGGAACATTCTCCCAACGAGTTTGTATTTCCTATTAAAATACATAACATATGCCGTCATAAAGCTTTGCATATAACGTGATACGGCTCTAGGATCCTTACCATTTTTTATTATCAAGTGATAATGATTTTGCATTAAGCAATAACCTATCAATTTCAGATTAGATCCTTTTAAATAATTGTAAAGAAGGTTAACAAAAACCTCATAATCTTTATCCGTACGAAAAATCTCTTTTTTCCTGTTTCCCCTATTGTATATGTGAAAATATGAATTCCTTGTATACAACAGGGAAACCTTTTCTTTTCTCATGCTTTAGTCTGACTGAAAAATATGAAATGCTTATGAACAAGGGGCAAACCTAGGTCAGACCTGATATAATAGGGTATGAGTTTAAAACACGATTCATTCAAAAAAGTAAGAAAAGAGAAAAACAAATGGAGGATTGATACTCCTGAGGATTTTGTACAAATGGAAGACACCTTTCTTAAAGAAAGGCTACAAAGCAAAGAGCCTACGATTACTACAACTGTAAGAATTACTGCCGGCAAAGCGAAGAACTTTATTCTTGAGGTACCTAAAGCTACAAGACCGATGACAGACAGAATGAAAGTTCGAGTTTTCGATATTCTTAGAGAAGATATTATGAACAAAACTGTATTGGATCTTTATGCCGGTGCAGGTTCATTTGGATTTGATGCGTTATCTAGAGGTGCAAAAAAATGTACCTTCATCGATGCTTCTAAGAACGCAAATTTTATTTTAAAAAAGAATGCGGCACATACTGGCTTCCTAATAGAATCTGATATTATAAAGGAAAAAGTTGAAGAATATTTATTTAGGATTCTACGTCAAGAAGAGATTCCAACATTCGATATTATTTTCATGGATCCCCCTTATAAGCTATTCAATACAAAAAAGACTTTTAAAATGGAGAGAATTATTAACATGGCATCCGGATTACTTCCAGGAGTAAAAAACAAGAAGACTAAAAGGTGGAAAGGAGCCTTTATTCTTAAGCACCCTAAAAGATATGATTTAAACAAAATCAAGATAGAGAATTTAAAATTCGTTGAGAGTATTAATTTAGGCATAAATGTAATTTCCTTTTTTATCGTTAAGTAACTAATTGCCATTTTTTCAATAAAAACATATAATCCTTGGTGTACTTTAAAAGGTAAGAATCTTGTTAGAAAGGAGTTTAAGATGAGGAAAACCACATTGTTGTTTTTTGTTGTTACAATGCTATCCCTTTTTTATTTTCTCAAATGGAGGAAGTGGCATGACCAGAAAATCAAGATTTAACAAGTTTTTTAGGAGTCAACTGTTATGGCACATTGTCACAGTACTTGGAGCATTTATTACAATGCTGATAATGTACAAACTCAAATGATTTCGAAACTTACCTTAAGTAGAGGGAAACATTAATTATCATTTTGATATTGCATTTTGTTTCCCTCTACACCCCTCCCATTGCAAAATAAATCATAAAAATATAAAATACCTAATGTGTATAGAATAAACGGTATAAACAAATCAAAACTAAACCGAATAGTTTTTACAACACACACTTTTTAATGTGTGTGCTTTCCCTTTACTTTAAATATTAAATTAATTATTGATTAACAAATATGGATTCTGAACAACAAAAACAAGAAGATATTTTGGAGAGAATGAGACATTCAGCATCTCATATTCTTGCCGAGGCAGTCTTAAAACTTTATCCTGACACCAAATTAGGAATAGGTCCCGCCATTGAGAATGGTTTCTACTACGATTTTGATTTTAGCGAACCGATAGAGGAAGAAGATCTAAAAGGTATAGAGAAGGAAATGAGAAAAATTATTAAACAAGATCTCCCGATAACTCAAGTATTCATGAAAAGGAAAGATGCCGAAGAATATTTTAACAAAACCGACCAAGTATACAAATTAGAATTACTTAATGAGATTGAAGGTAAGGAGTTGAGCTTTTTCATTACAGGTGAAAACGAATTTGCAGATTTATGTAGAGGCCCTCACATCGCAAGTACTAAAGAAATTGGTGCAATAAAATTAACGAAAACAGCTGGCGCTTATTGGAGAGGAGATGAGAGCAAAAAAATGCTTACAAGAATCTATGGAACCGCTTTTGAAACTGAAAATGAGCTTAATACTTTTTTAAAGAATCAGGAATTACTTGAAAGTCGAAATCATAGAAAAATCGGAAAACAACTTGAACTCTTTGCAATCATTCCAGAAATTGGACAAGGATTACCCGTATGGCTACCTAGGGGATATATAATGAGAAGAATCCTTGAGGATTATTTGTTAGAACTAGAAAACAATGCTGGTTATCTTCATATTCTAACACCACATATAAACAAATCTCTTCTCTTTGAAATGTCAGGACATTTGAACTTTTACAAAGATTCTATGTACCCACCTATGCAAGTGGAAGATGAGACTTACTACCTCAAACCAATGAATTGTCCGGCAGGGATGATGGTCTACAATCTAAGTCCAAAGAGTTACAGAGACTTACCTTACAAATTAGGAGAGTTTGGTACAGTATATAGATACGAAAAGAGTGGAGAGTTACACGGTCTTCAGAGAGTTAGAGGATTTACACAAAATGATGCTCATATTTTCTGTACTCCAGAACAACTCGAGGATTCAATAAACGAAACATTAGATTTATTAGACATATTTTACAAAGATGTAGGTTTTTCAAAATACAAATTCAGGCTCTCTCTCTCAGATAGAGAGGCAAATCCCAAGAAATATGCAGGAGATATTGAAAGATGGAAGCAAGCAGAAGAGACTCTAAGAAAAGTCTTAATCGACAGAAAAGTTGATTTTGAAGAGATGCCTGGAGATGCTGCGTTTTACGGTCCTAAAATTGACATTCAAGCAGTTAATGTCTTTGGAAAAGAAGATTCTGTTTCCACCTTACAATTGGACTTTAATCTTTCTGAAAGATTTAATATCAAATATATTGATCAGGATGGAAAAGAACAAGAACCATTTGTAATTCACAGAGCATTAATAGGTTCGTTCGAAAGATTCTTTGCCTTCTTAATTGAAACTCATGGGGGAGATTTCCCGCTCTGGTTTACTCCCGAGCAGGTATATATCGTCCCAATCTCGGAAAAGCATCACGAATATTCGAAAAAAGTTTACGAGGAATTACGAAGTTCTGGTTTAAGAGTAAAGCTTGATGATAGATCAAAGAGTATGCAGTCTAGAATCCGAGACGCAGAAAAAATGAAGATTCCATATATCATTATTATTGGTGAAAAAGAGATTCAAACTGATACAATATCTGTAAGAACAAGGAGAAACAAAAGTGAAGGCCTTATGAAAGTCCAAGAATTTATTGACAATCTTAAAGAAGAGATAAGGACAAAAGAACCCTTTGCAACTGAATCTGAGGGTAATTAATTTTTTATATTTTTAATATAAATGGCTTATGACAAGCAAATAGATTTAAGAAAGAAATTCGGACCGAGAAAAAATGAATACATTAGGGTAGAGGAAGTACAACTAGTTGATGAAAAGGGTGAAAATGCTGGAATTGTTAAAACTTCATTAGCATTAGAGATGGCCAAAACAGTTGGTTTAGACTTAGTAGAGGTAGGACCAAATGTAAAACCTCCAGTATGCAAAATAATGGACTACTCAAAATACATGTACATACAAAGTAAAAAGAGTAGAATGAACAAGAAGGGAAAAGCTAAAGAAGTTAAAGAATTTAGGTTTTCTCCTGTTATCGAAGAGGCAGATACAAAACATAAAGTAAGTAGAGCAATAGAATATCTGAAAAAGGGTCACCCGACAAGAATTACAATGTTTAGGAAAGGAAGACAGTCCCGAGAACAAGCCAGAGAAATTTTTGATGAAATATTGACTAATTTCACAGATTATAGTAGCATTGAACCCGGTCCTGTATCCGAAGGTAATAATATTTTTATAACTTTCAAACCTAATGGCAAGACAAAAGACAAACAAAACAGCAAAGAAGAGAGTAAAGATGTCTAACCCTAGAGGTTCAAAGGCAGGAGTTCTGAGATACAAGCAGAGTCACCAGGGTCACTTAAGGACTAAGAAATCGGCAACTCAAAAGAGAAGACAAAGTGATAGTAAGAAAGTAACAAAAGGATTGAGGAATAAAATGATTAAAAAAATTATTAATATCTAGTAAGAATCACAATGAGAGTAAAGACAGGCGTAGCAAGAAAAAGAAGACACAGTAAAATCCTTTCAAGAACAAAAGGATATAGAATGTCTAAAAGTAAATTGTATAAGGTTGCTCATGAGGCTTTTATGCATGCTGGACAATACGCATATAATGACAGGCAGAAGAGAGGAGCACAGATGAGGAGAATATGGATTACAAAGATTAATGCTGCATGTAAAAATAATGGGACTCAATATAAAGATTTGATTTCAGGTCTAAAGAAAAATAAAATTGAATTAAATAGAATGGTTTTAGCAGATTTAGCTGTAAACAATCCTGAAGTATTTACCACTGTTGTAAAATCTCTTTAATTGATTGAATTTCGTGTTTGAGAAGGACTCTAAATGGGTCCTTTTTTTGTAAATACGATTTTAATGAAAAGATCCTAAGGACTAACAGGATAAATCAATATACAGTCATTCAAAATCTCAACACCACTCATTCCTTTTTCACCAAATAATGTTGTATACTAAACAATGGAATTTAAACAAAAAAATCTTCAAAAAATATACAAGGAATTAATAACTGACAAGGAAAAGCTACCTCTTTCTGAACTTAAAACAAAATACTCTTCAAAAAAAGGTCTCATTAACAAAGCCTTTAACAACATCTCTTCAATCCCACAAAAAGAACGTGCTGAATACGGTAAGGAAGCAAACGAGTTAAAAAGGATATTTTCAGAAGTATTAAATAATCTCTCTCAGGAAGACAATCCCTATTCAACGAAAGAAAGAATAGATGTAACAGCACCTTTCGACGTGAATACCCCTGACTTGGAAAAACAAAATTTTTTTGAAGGGAAAGGGACTCAACATCCATTAACAAAGGAATTAGAAAGATTTGTAGAGATTTTTAAAGGGATGGGTTTCAATGTATTAGAAAGCAGACAAATCGATGATGATTTTCATATGTTTGAATCCTTAAACTTCCCTGTAGGACATCCTGCAAGGGATATGTACGACACATTCTGGACAGAAGATGGCTTCGTCCTTCCAGCTCATACATCAACCATGCAGAACAGAGCGATGAAAATGTTTGGTCCACCTCCAGTTGCGGTGGTATTGCCAGGAAGATGCTTTAGAAACGAAGCCACAGATGCTAGTCACGAATTCACATTCCATCAAATTGAGGGAATATATATTGATGAGAATGTCTCCTTAGGAAATATGATAGCAACCATTAAGGAATTCCTTCAACAATATCTCGATACAACATTGGATGTACGAATTCAACCATCTTTCTTTCCCTTTACTGAACCTGATTGCGAATTTGTAATAGGATGTCCTTTCTGTAACAAATCCGGTTGTTCAACCTGTGGACACTCTGGATGGATAGAATTGATGGGTTGTGGAATGATACACCCGAATGTTCTTAAACAAGCGGGAATTGACCCTTTAAAGTACTCAGGCTTTGCATGGGGATTCGGTGTAGACAGACTAACAATGATAAAGAGAGGAGTAAATGACATTCGATACCTAAGAGATTCTAATCTTAACTTCTTAAGACAATTTTAATGAGAGTTACAACAGAAATACTAAAACAATTAGGAAATATTACAATTGCTGATAACGAATTTGAAAATCTAATCAAGGAGCACATCGGAAATGTAGAATATGTTCACAACACAGCTGAGGATTACAAGGGAATTTTAGTAGGTGAAATAGTTGAAAAAGAAAATCACCCAAACGCAGACAAGCTAGGTGTATACAAAGTTTTTGTAGGGGAAAAAAGAATTCAGGTTGTAGCTGGAGACAAAAGCCTAGAAATTGGAGACAAAGTTGCTTACATTCCCCCAGGCTCTATTGTTCCCTTCTCTTTCTATGCAAATGAAGAACCTATTGTTATTGAAGCTGTTGAACTCAGAGGTATTAAATCCAACGGTATGTTGGGTTCAGAAAAGGAATTGAACCTTGGGACCAACCATAGTAATGTCTATAAACTACCATATGACGCTATTCCAGGCACATTATTCTCAGATTATTTTGAATTCGAAGATACAGTAATTGAAATAGAAAACAAAGGATTAACAAATAGAGGAGACCTTTTTGGTATTATGGGAATCGCAAGAGAATTAACTGCAATAACTGGAAACAAATTCGAATCTCCAGCATGGATTTTAAAGCCAAAAACAGATTTACAGCCAGAAGAAAACTGTTTAAATCTTGAAATTGTTAATGATGCAGAAGCTCTTTGTCCAAGATATATGGGAATAGCTCTTGACAATATTTCTATAAAGCCATCACCTATATGGTTGCAGTCTGCACTTCTGAAATTAGATATTAAACCAATTAACAATGTTATTGATATAACTAACTATGTTTCAGCGATTCTGGGACAACCCTTACACGCCTTTGATTACGACAAAATTATCTCTGAAGACAAAGCCCCGGATAATAAAGTAAAAATAAATATTCGAATGGGTAGAGAAGGGGAATCAATTCTTGGATTAGATAACAAAGTTCATAATTTAAACGATAGAACGATAGTAATCGCAGACAACAATCATCCCATTGCTATTGCAGGGGTAATAGGTGGATTAGATTCATCAGTAGATTACAATACCAAGAGGATAATTATCGAATCAGCAAATTTTGATAAAAATAGTGTTCGAAAAACTTCCATGTCATTAGGAATTTCTACTGATGCAGCAACTAAATTCAAACACTCTCTAGATCCAGAAGGATGTTTACCAGCCCTTCTTAAAACAGTTGAGCTTGTAAAAGAATTGGCCGAGGGTAAGATAGCGTCAAAAATAATTGATATATTTGGAGATAGATCTTTAGAGAAAAAAATTACTATTGATATAGATAGACTTAATTCACACATTGGGACTTCTTTAAACAAGGAATTGATATCTACAATTCTCAAGAATCTAGAGTACAAGATTAATTCCTCAAATAAGAATTTTTTGACTGTGACAGTTCCAACTTGGAGAAAAGATATACAACTCTCTGAAGATATTCACGAGGATGTCGCAAGGATATTTGGGTACAACAATATAGAAATAGTGTTACCCAAAAAACAAATTAAACCCCTTGTAAATAACACTCTTTTTGAATTAAAAAAAGAATTAAGAAAAACATTTTCAACACTAGGATTAAACGAGATTCTTACTTACAGTTTTACAAGTATAGATAATTTTGAGAAAACGAATTTAGTTTCTGATTACGCATATAGACTAAAAAACCCTCTTTCACCTGAGTTGTCATTAATGAGAATATCTCTTTTACAATCAATTCTCCCAAAGATGAAAGAAAACAAAGAGAGGGGTTTCAACAAATTTGGTCTTTTCGAAATTAATATCCCTCACATTAAAAAATATACGGATGAGAACTCACTCCCGAAAGAAGATTGGCATTTTTCTGCAGTTCTTCTTGATACAAAAAAAGTTGTAGAATCCTCTTCTTATTATCTTGCAAAAGAATATACTGAGAAACTTTTTGAATTAAGAAATGTGAAAACAGAATATCTTTTAGTCGCTGACTCTCTAGAACAAGAATTAGATGAAGATATTAAAGCAATCTTGAATATTTTTGATCCGAACGTTTCTGCTTTCTGTATTGTAGAGAAAAAAATCATAGGAGTTCTTGGTGAAATTAAACAAAATATTAAATCCAATTTCAAACTTCCAGAATTTACTTGTGCGATAGATATTAACTTGAGTAAACTAATTGGGATTAAACCAGAAACACTTATGATGAAAACTATTCCTGTTTTTCCAAGTTTTTCTCTTGACTTATGCTTCGAAACTTCCATTTCTATAAAATATTCTGAGATGGAAAAACTTTTAAAAGACACGCTAAACAGCAAGGAGAGATGGGCAAATGTAGAGTGTCGTGATATTTTTCAAGGAAAGAAAGAGGAAGAAAAAAAGAGAACAACCTTTAGAATCATAGGAGGGAATTACACAAAGACTTTAAATGATAAAGATATAAAGAAACTTGTAGATATCGTATCAAAAAAGATGGAAGAAAAATTCGAAGCTAAGGTTATATAACCTTAACTGTAATTATACTACTTAGAATCTCAGTACCATTTGAAGAGTAAGCTTTTGCATTTATTTTTGTGTCACCTAATTCCAAATCATTTGGTATTGTAACTGACCAAGTATTGCCACTTTCCAAGACTGCATTCACTACTTTTTGCCCACTTGTCCCAATTAAAACAAACGATACACCTGCCGAAGAAATGCTACCTAAAACAGTCGCTCTTAACTTAGTAACCCCTCTGGTCACTGTCTCTCCATTAATAGGTGCTGTTAATGTCAAGGTCGGAGAGACATCTGTGACTAGCACTGAAATACTTTTTGAATCAATTTTTCCTGCTGAATCTCTTACTGTAACGGTAATGGTTAACGAAGGAGAGCTATTAGGCACAACAAAATTAACTAGAAATGTGCTATCTGCATTTACAGTAGGAACTCCAACTCCTGGGACATCAGAGCCATTTACTTTGACTGTAAAAGAGGAAAGCGTTCCTGCAAATCTTACAAAACCCGCGATTTCTAAAGTTTTACCTGATTGAACTTGTTGTCCACTTGTCGGAGAGGTTATATCAATTATTGGAGCATTATCCGGTCCTAATGGTAAAGGACAATACTCTGTTTTAGGCTCTTCAAAAAGGTAAGAACCAATTCCCAGCATATATGCTCTGTACGCTTCTACCTGACTGGGATTTTCTAGCTTAGTTGTTAACAAGATTTTAGTTGCAGTAAGGTTGTACAATTTCGCCACATCAAGATTTGTAGGTATGGAATTATTCTCATTGCAGACCTCTACGACTTTTCTATTATCTACCTGAGGCGCTCTCCCAGCGATATAAATTGTGGCCTGCTTGTTACATTCAACTCCTTCTGCTGGAATTCCTCCAGTATCGGTACAAACAGAAGTTGTCATGATTCCAGCTGGTCTATTAAAATTAAACTCATTATATTTATCTATAACCCTACGGAAGAATGAATTAGTAATGTCCAAGGATACTGTTGAAGACCAACCTCCCGGCATAACATCATTGTTATTGTTGCCATTCCATGCGGCTACTACCAAACTTTGATTATATTGAAAAGCTAATAAATCTTTAGGACCATCGGTTGTTCCCGTTTTTCCACAAAGTTTTTTACCATTAATATAGAAGGATTTATTGGCATATCGATCATTAAAACCATTGATATCACAAATCATCCAGTTAACTACATAGGCTTCCTTCTCATCAATTACTCTTTGACCTTCAGTCTCTTTGTACTCTTTCAAAACTTTACCTTTTGAATCCTCAACTTTAAGAATAGGAGTAGTATCATGTCTCACGCCACTATTTGCCAATGTAGCATAAGCATTTGTTAGGTCAACCAACTTCATTTCTGCAGAACCTAGACCTAAACTCAATCCGTAATTAGCCTTATTTTCAATTCCTTCAATACCTAATCTCTGCATCAATTGAAGATACCCATCTATTCCTCCAACCTGAAGAGTATATACAGTGGGAATATTTCTTGAAAGCACTAAGGCTTTTCTAGCAAGGATCAAACCATCATATCCACCATCCCAGTTTTTAGGTTTGTACGGTCCAAAAGAAATGTTGTTAATATCTGGGGTAAGTAGCCAAGGACCATATCCTTTGTTAATCATATTGAGATAAACAAATGGTTTAACAGAGGAACCCGTCTGTCTCATACTTGTTGTAATATTTACATTTCCATCAATCCTAGGATCTTCAATATTCCAATAATCTACGGAACCTACCATAGCTAAAACCTGACCGTTTTTAGGGTCCATAACTACCATAGCACCATTGTGAACATTGTGCCTAAGATTTTCAGCAACACCTTTAGTTATTTCTTCTTCTGCGATACCTTGCAGCGTTAAATCTAATGAGGTCGTTACTTTTAAGCCACCCCTTTGAACCATTTCTGGACCAAATTCCTCTTCTAATAAACCCTTTACATAAAATACAAAATGGGGTGCTTTGATATCTATTCTGTTTGTTTTGTAGACTAATTCTTCTTCTCTTGCAGCGTCAATATCATCTTTTGATACTCCTAAAATTCTTTTTTTATCTTCCAACTGATCTAAAACATAATTTTGTCTTACTTTTGCCATCTCTGGGTTACTTCCAAATAGAGGAGAGTAGATACTCGGACCCTGAATTAATCCTGCTATAAGGGCACTTTCCGCCAAAGATAAATCATTAACATCTTTTCCAAAATATGAATTCGCTGCAGCTTGAAAACCGTAATTTACACCCCCTAAAGGAATCTCATTCATATACATCTGAAGAATTTCATCTTTGGTAAATGTTTGCTCTACTTGCATTGTGATGAGAGCTTCTTTTATTTTTCTAGAAAGTGTTCTTTCATACACTTCATCCCCAAGAAGGTCCTTAAGCAATGTAGTTTTAACTAATTGTTGTGTGAGAGTACTTCCACCCCTTACCACCTTTCCTCCCCGAATGTTTTGTATAAAAGCTTTTATAATTCCTAAATAATCTAAGCCCTTATGCTGATAAAACTCAGCATCTTCTGCTGCAAGAAGTGCCTTTTTAGTATGCTCCGGTATCTTATCAATTGGTACAAATTCTCTGTTCTCGTCTCCGAAAATTGTATATAACAAATTTCCATTTCTATCTAAAATTTGAGTGCTTTGATCAGAAGACCTATCTACTAATTGATCTGGTGCTGGGAGTGCATCCCCAATCCTCTTTAAATAAACACCTAAAACTATTAGGCCAACACAGCCTATGAAAAAGGCCACTCCAAGTACAACATATACTACTTTGCGAACTTTTTTCTTAAATTGAGGTGCAGGACCATTTTTCTTACCTTTTGAAGATTTTTTCTTATTACTTATTGAATTCGAAGAATATTTCTTCAAATTCATATATTTATTAAATCCAAGAGGAGGAATAGTTCTCGATGCATTTCGTACACCCTTTCTCTGAACCTTTGATGTACCATATCTTTTTCTTGATTCGGAAAATCCAATACTGTATTTCATACTTGTATATTATGCCCTGATTTTAATGAAAATATCAAGCAATATCATTTTTTTATTCAATAACAATAAATACTTGTGATATAATGATATTATGAAAAACGAAATAAAACCACAAACATTAAAGGGTTTTAATGATTACTTTTCTGATGATATGAGAATACGTAATTTCATTAGAGACTCTTTTAGAGAATTAGCACAAGAGTACGGATTTGAACCTCTTGAAACTCCAGCCCTTGAATATTCTGAATTAATATTAGGGCAGAGTGGTGCAGAGGCTGAAAAACTTTATTACAAATTCAAGGATAACGGTGACAGGGATGTCATGCTGAAATATGAATTGATGATACCTATGTGTAGGGCTGTAGCACAAAATATAAACAAAATCTCTTTTCCTTACAAAAGGTTTCAAATTCAAAATGTCTGGAGAGCAGAGAATGTTCAGAAAGGTAGAATGAGAGAATTTACCCAAATGGATATTGATATTCTAGGAACTGCTTCAGCAATTTCAGATGCAGAGATTATACAATTTGGATTAGATTTTCTTAAGAAAATCGGTTTTAAAAAATATCAAGTAAGACTTAACAGTAGAGAGATCATTCAGGGTCTAGTGGATGTATTACAAATTGATAAGGAAAAATTTGAGGCTATTTATATTGCAATTGACAAACTAGGCAAAATTGGAGAAGATGATGTAAGAGCAGAATTAACTCAGAATAACAAGATTGAAAAAGGAAAAATAGACAAACTTCTAGAGATATTAAAAATGAATGATTTGGAAAAGATTTCTGAAATTCTTGCTTCTTCTGAATCTGGGGAAAAAGGTATCTCAAACATTAAATCTATTCTTTCTATTTTACAGAAAGCTGGAATAGAAGGAGATCTCATAAAATTCGACCTGTCTCTTGCAAGGGGCTTAGCATCATATACTGGGGCGGTATGGGAATTCGAAGTAATTGATGGAAATGTAGGTTCTGTAAGTGGTGGTGGCCGTTATGACAAAGCAGTAAGCAAATATATTGGAAGAGAAATTCCTGCGACAGGGACTTCATTTGGGCTTGAAAGATTAACTGAAATAATGAAAGAGAAAAAAATCATAGATACTTTTTCGGAGAAAAACTCAACCTTAATCATACCTTTGGATGAAAACTCTCTAGAATATTCATTTTTTGTAGCAAGCAAATTAAGAGAGAAGAAAATTGAAACCACTCTTTTCCCTGATTTTACAAAGCTTAAAGATTCATTAAGATATGCTGATAGAAAAAGATTTGCTTGGGTTATTATAATTGGAGAAAATGAAATTTCAAATAACACAATTCAATTAAAGAATATGATAAGAAAAGAGCAATTTTCAATTGACATTGAAAACGCAATAAAGGAAATATTATCAAAGTAACTCTTATGGACAAAGCTTTCCTTCACCTCTCCAATGAAAACAAATAATTCTAAGAATATCTTTCTTTTCTCTAAAGACCTATTTCTCCTCGAAAAAATTCGCAAAGATATATATCTCTTGAATATTCAAATTTCGCTCTTCGTAAACAAGAAAGATTTTATTCAATGCAACAAACAGGATTTAATAATAATTGACCAACGTTATTTTAAAGATTTAGAAATACTTCCAAAGTCTTACTTTACTAAAATCATTTACATTACAAATAATTCTTCATCCGACAATATTGAAAAAATTCTACAAAACAAAGCTAACAATATTCTATTTATACCGCTAAATTACACTTTTTTATTCTGCCTAATCAAAAGGTATTTGGGACAGATAGAAACAAAGGAATGTAAAGAGTCTATATATCATGGGTTAGCTCTTTGTAAAGATTCCTCTTCTATTACCTACAATCAATGTAAGGTTTTTTTAACTGAAAACGAGTTTAAGACAATACAGGGAATTATTACTAACAGTCTTGATTCATCTATCTTAGATGCTACTTTACAGGTAACTGTTTGTCGAATAAATAAGAAATGTAAAGAAGGGATAGGGTTGAGATTAGTAAAAAAAAGAAGAAAGAAAGATTATTACATTACAATTTAAATTTTCTTTTTCCATTCAACAATTTTCTTTAATGCCTCTAACGGTGTTAAATTATCCGTATCAATCTTTTGAATCTCTTTCTCTATAATGGAATTTTTTATTGAAAATAGAGGGTACTGCTGTGATTTATTAGTTAATGTATCATTTCCAATTTTTGAAGAGAAGGATACTTCCCTCAAACTGTTCTTGGAAGGAAAGAGAATATTTTGCTCAAATCCTTCAAGAATCTCATTTGCTCTCTTTATTATTTTCTCTGGCAATCCTGCCATTTTAGCAACATATATTCCATAGCTTCTATCAGTACCTCCTTCGACAATTTTTCTCAAAAATATCACTTCACCTTTTTCTAGATTCTCTTCGACAAGAACATTGTAATTTTTAACCTCAACGGGAAATTTCTCAGAAAGTTTTAAAAGCTCATGGTAATGTGTTGCGAAGAGCGTCCTAGCCTTTAGTTCTCTAATAATATACTCCGCTAATGCCCATGCAATACTAACACCATCATAAGTACTCGTCCCCCTTCCAATTTCATCTAAAACTATCAAACTAAATTTTGTGGCGTTGTTGATAATATTTGCAGCTTCGTCCATTTCAACCATAAAGGTACTTCTTCCTCTAGCTAAGTCATCGGAAGCTCCTACTCTTGTAAAAATCCTATCAACTATTGATATTGATGCTTTCTTTGCTGGTACAAAAGATCCTATTTGAGCCATTAGTACAATTATAGCCACCTGCCTAATGTATGTCGATTTACCAGACATATTTGGACCAGTAAGAATACACATACTTCCCTTTTTCAGAGAGATTTCTGTATTGTTCGAAATAAAGTTTTGAGTGTCAAGGGATTCAATAATTGGATGACGCCCATTTTCTATTTGTATCAAGCCATCATTCTCACCCATTTCAAATATTTCAGGAGAAATATATTCAAATTCATTTGCAATAAAGGCGAAATTGGCTAGCACATCAATTCTTGCAATAGTCTGAGACAAAATTTGTAGTTTATTAAGATTGGGAAGAAGTGTTTCTCGGAATTCATTAAATATCTTCAGTTCTAAAATACACAATCTGTCATGTGCATTTAGAATGATGTCTTCCCTCTCTTTCAGCTCTTCTGTGATGAATCTCTCAGAATTTACTAGAGTTTGCTTTCTTATATATCTATCAGGGACTTTATCATAATGAGCTCTAGTTACTTCAATATAATAACCAAAGACACTGTTAAATCTAACCTTTAGTGAAGAAATACCTGTTGTTTTTTTTTCATTTTCTTCAAATGCCCTTAGCCAATTCTTACTATCTCCAGAGAGAGTTTTTAACTCGTCAATTTCTTTACTAAAGCCATCTTTGATTAATCCTCCCTCTGTTAAAACAACAGGAGGATCATCGTATATGATTTTTGAAATTTTCTTAATTAATTCCTTGTTGAAGTTTCTATCTATTGTTTTGAAATTGATTCCTAATTCCTTGTCTAGGATATTAAGGATATCCTCGGAATAACTCAATGAACTCTCTAGTGCTTTGATATCTCTCGCATTAGCACGATTCAATCCAATTTTCCCAACAATTCTTTCAATATCATTAATGCCTTCAAGTTTTTCTCTAAGTAAAGATAAAAGCTCCTTGTTTTCAAATAACTTGCGTACAAATGTTAATCGTTCTTCTATCTCCCTTTTTGAAATTAATGGATTAAGAATCCAAGAATACAACAATCTAGTTCCCATTCTTGTATTAGTATTATTCAAGATTGAAAAGAGAGAATTGCTAATTCCCCCATTAGAGGAATTGGATACTAGTTCTAAATTTCTTATAGTTGCTTTATCAAGAACCATTGTACTGTTTAATGAAACATGTTTTGGCTTTAATATATGTTTTGGATTCATTAATTGGGTATCCACGATGTATTTTAAAATCATGGCTATTGAAATCGTTGCCTCTGAATCATCTTCTAAACCAAGTGAGTGAATGTTGTTTATCGAGTAAAAATCCTTAATGATTTCTTCGCAATATTTAATATTTTTTAATCCCTTATCTAGGAATTGCACAGGGAGAGAACTTAAATTTTCGTCATTTTGACCTTCCAGTAATAAAATTTCAACAGGATTATATGCAGATAGGATTGAATTGATGAAACCCTTTCCAGAACCTTCATTAAGTAGTATAAATTCTCCTGTTGTAATATCAGCAAGGGAAACAAAGATCCTTTTAGGGGAGATGTAAAAAGAAGCTAAATATGAGTTATGAAAAATATTTGCTTCTTCGCCATCAACTGTACCGGGAGTGACAATTCTTGTTACCCCTCGCTTCACTATTCCTTTTGCAAATTTGGGGTCTTCAAGTTGGTCTACAACTACTACGCAGTAACCTGCTTCTATGAATTTGGGAAGGTATTGCTCTATAGCCTTATGTGGAAAACCAGCGAGTAGGGTGGCATTTTCTCTCTTATCTCTTTTAGTCAAGGTAATGTTTAGGACACGAGAGGCGGTTTTTGCATCTTCACCAAAAGTTTCAAAGAAATCACCCATACGAAAGAGCACAATTTTATCTGGGTATTGCTTTTTAAAGCTCAAGAATTGTTTCATCATAGGGGTTTCATTCATATCTTGTAGTATACCATAGACCTCGACCAAACCTCACCCCTGTTAACGAACATTTAACATTTTACTAAGGTTTCCTTCTACTAGCTTTTTATCTTGTTATACGTCTCCCTAACACAAAACTCTTTACAAAATATAAGCTGCGGACTAGGGAGCCCTAATAGAATGCTTCTTTCTTTAGGATTAACAAATGATGAAGGGAGAAGAGGTTTGAACCTGGTCCTTAACTCGAGAAGCTGAGGTCTAGGGAGCCATGTCGGAAAGAATTTTTCTCAAGGATATAAGATTGTGATTGGGGGTTTTAGGTTTTAACCTAGCCGTTTAGGTACCTAAAATGATTTTACCCTCTTCATCAGCTACAACTTTTCTAGCCTCTCCGATTTCTTCTGGTGTTACAGAAACTCCATATACACCTGATTGAACACAGTATTTAAGTAAAGGTTTACTATTTTCGACAACAACAATAACTCGACCAGTTTTTCCCTTAACAGATCCAATAACATTGTCTACAACCTTAAATACACTTGACCTAGCCAAATCATATCTAGCATCATCTTCATCAACCTTAAACCCTTGCATCTGTTTTGCAACCCTAGGAGTATTCAAAATGACACCATCTATCTTTGTATTCACAATCTCATCAACAAGTATTACCTCAGAAGGATTATCTATAATTACATAAAGATTAAAGGAGGACATTCTTCTTAATTTCTCACCAAGAAGTTGTTTCTTTATTTCTTTCATAACATCCTCGTTCATTGGAGCATGAATACCCAATGAAACATTTCTTTTTTTGTAAACATTTCGTATTCTTCTGACTATTCTTGCTACTCTTCTAAGAAGTTCCGGATTACTGATGTAATGTGCAGCTCCATATGCTTCAGCTGAAAGTGAATCGTCCTCAAATTTCTTCCCACCTACCAATGCTCTAAAATCCTTAACCTTGGCAGAACCAATTGAGAGAACAACCTCATTTCCCTTAACCAGATTTATATAGTCAAGAAGTATCTCACAAATTTTCTTAGTATAGTCAACAAATTTTTTCTCTTCCACATACTGTAAAATGTGTCGACCATCTTTAAGCATTATTTCATCTAAATCGATGTATACTATTCCGTTGGAATTTCCGACATAGTTGAAAATTTCTTTAGAACTCCTATCCGCAAATGCAAATACTTTTGTAGCTGTGGGGGGAAGGGTAATATCTTTCAGTGGTGTAGAATCATCTTGATTTTCAATCTCTATCAATTCCTTGTCTGTTGGCATCACATTACCTTTTGCATAAGCATCAGCTACAGGATGCAATTCACTATTTATTTCATTGGCTAGTTTAGAACTCTTGTATACCGTTCCAGCATTCCCATCTAACTTTACAATATCACCGTTCTTTAGAAGAGAGGAGGCTGTAGCGACACCAACTACTGCAGGAATATTAAACTCCCGACAAAGAATTGCAGTGTCACTTGTAAGACCTCCAGTTTCCATTAAAACACCTCCAGCAGAAATTATCATCTTCTCCATTTCTGAAGAGAATCTTTTTATCAAAAGGACATCCGCTTTCGTAAACTTTCTATCTTCAGGTCCATCAACTATTCGTATCTTTCCAGTTACAGTACCAAAGCTTGCACCAATACCTGAAATTATGAAATCCTCTCTCTTTGTTTCCTCCTTCATCAACTCCGTATCCAATTCTTTCTTTGCTTGGAAAATCAACTCTTCTAATCTCTTGATGTCCTCATCATTGTTTTTCTCAACAATCTTTTTTGCTTCAGTCATTGCAGAAGAGATCATTTGATCTTTACTTTTATACTTTTCTACAAAACCAAGAATCTCTTCTCGAATGCTTGACCTTACAGTAAAGAGAGCTTCGTTCTGAATTTCGTATTCGAAGGATTTGTATATCACCGGCTTGTTCTGCAAAATCCAGAATCTACCACCTGAAAGTACCCATTCAATATTCTGAGGCTCACCAGTTCTATCTTCAATTACCAAAGCTATCTTTGAAATCTCTTCAATATCCCTATCACCTAATTTCTGTTTATGACTCCAACCTTTTGAAATCTTTATTTTTTCAATCCCTTGAGACATTTTCTTAGCTTGCTTCATTGTCCTAACTTTCATCCACTCTTGAGGAGAAATATGTTTCTCGACTGTTGATAAGTCTTTCTTGTTCAAAAGGTACGTATCTGGTGTTATCTCACCCAAAGAAATCACATCACCCAAACCATATACAGCTTCAATATTTAATTTTGTATTCTCTTGGCTGATTGGATCAACTGTATACACAATACCTGCGACTTCGGATTGAACCATTTTTTGAACAACAACAGCCATTTTAACATCTGCAATGTCAATATTCATTCTGCTAGCATAGGCTACGACATCATCACAAAACATAGAAGAAAAAATTCTTTTAATTGAAGGTAGAAGTTCATCATATTTTCTTACATTTAATTCTGTAGAAAAAATTCCAGTAAAGGAAACATCTTTTTCAGAAGGGAACACTACTGAAGACCTTACAGAAACCCAAGCATCACTAAAACCAGAAAGTCTTGTATATGCTGAGAGGATTTCATTCTGAACCTCTTTCTCAAATATTTCATTCACAATCACAGCTTCAACTTCATTGGCCTCAGGATTTTTCCCCTTAGTTAGTAATTTTTCTTTGTTTCCGTCAAATACTTTTAAGGTATGTTTAACAAAAACATCACTTGAAAGCACAAAAAATTCAGGGACTGGAACATCCATATCTTTTAGTTTAAAAAGACTCAGACCTTTTCTTCCAACCTTCTCCTCGTTTAACTCTTTTGCTGAATAGTCTTCAAAAAAGTATACAATAGGTTTTTTTGAAGTTTCATTACTCATGACTTAGGGCAGTAAAAAACTTAAATCAATATCTAATTAACAATACCTTTAGCTTCTAATTTTTGCAAGTCTATATAGAATTCATATAAGATTTTAATCAAAACAATTAGAGGAACTGATACAACTGCACCTAATGGACCTGCGAAAATCAACATTACAATAGCTCCCACCATTACGTAGAATGGTTTTACTCCAACAACATTTCCCATTACTTTAGGTATAATGAAATTGTTCTCAAATTGCTGATATAAGACCATTAGAACAAGAATAATAATTGCATTAATTGGACCCAAAGTAATCAAAGAAACCAGTCCTACTACGAAACCGCCTAATGTGGCTCCAATACTTGGTATTGCATCCATTAAACCGACAAAAACAGCAAGGGGTATTGCGAAAGGTACTTTGAAGAGTGAAAGTAAAACAACGGAGAACAAAGTAGTAATCAAACTTACAGTTCCCTGACCAAGCACCCATCCTCCTAATTTGTTCTCTACTTCAGCAATTAATTGTTTAACCCTTTGAGTTTTTTCTTTTGAACGAATTCTTACAAATAACACATCAGCTAAGGAATCATGCTCTGATACCAAATATATTGACAATACTGTTGCAGAAAGTAGAGTGGTAAACCCACTAAAAAATCCCCCAAGAGTTGTTGTGATATTCTTAAAATTTTCCGAAGTTGTCAAAGAAGCAAACCATTCAGAAACAGATTTTTCTACAGATGCTAATTCAAGAGTAAGTCCCCCGACATTAAAATCACTAACGGAATCCAATACTTTTGAAATCCAGTTTGGTAAAGCCTGAACAAGACCCCCTAACTGGCTTATGAAGGGTACTACTATGACAGCTAAAATCGCTAGTATAAAAAGGATCATTGAAAAATATGCGAGAAATATCGACCAACCCTTTGTCATTTTTCTCTTTAAAAACCAATTAACAATAGGCCTCATTGAGCACATAAAAACGAATGAAAGCATCAGGAAAAGTAGGATTGACAGTAATTGTTTTCCAAAAAAGATCATGGAAACCAAAAACAGTATCAGAGCAAAAAGTGAGGGCGACAAATCAATTTGAACTTTTCTTGTTCCTGAAGCTCCTGAACCACTCAAACTTTCCACTGAATATATCTTAGGCATAGGTATTGTAAATAATTATATTATCATTAATATAATACCACAATACTGATGTTAGATTCTATTTTTTTTTGCAATTACAACTCCAGAACTTGCAACAAAAGCTATCAAAGCCAAAAGTCCTAAAAGACTCATTATTTTTGTGTCATTGAGGATAGAAAGTGCTAGCTCAAGCTCTCCAGCAGCAACTGGTAAATCAGAATCAATTACTGCATTTCCATTTACAGAACTTGCTTTTGAATAAAGTACTGTTACTTTTTCCTCAACTTCTTTACTATTTCCAGCTTCATCTTTCAACACTACTGAAAATACATTTGTTCCTTCATCTCTCAGAGAGATATCTTTAACTACAAATTTGCCATCACTTCCTACTTCAGTTTCATAAATATCTGTTCCTCTTTTGACAACAACTGTACTTCCTGGCTCTCCCTCCCCAACAACTGCAAAAGTTTCAGTTCCAACTTCTTTTGAATAATTAATCTTTGCTAATTCAGGTGCAGTTCTGTCAACAGATACAATGATTGGATCAGATTTCGGAGTAACTAACTTTTTAAAGAAACCTTTAATTGCTGAAACTGATACTATATATTTCCCCTCATCAGCAACCTTATGAATATATTCAAATTTACCATCTTTATTTATCTTTGCTGTTCCAACAAGTTCGTTATCAACATATACCTGTGCTTTGTTAAATCCTTGAGCATCACCTTTGACAACTACTTCATCCCCATTCACCGCTTTGAGTGTCTCCGTTAATGACGGTGCAGTTAAAGACTCATCTAATTTAGGATTGTTATTGTTTTTAATATAAGAAAAAATCCCATAACCAATTAGAAGTAATCCGAAAACAATAAACAAAGTCCCAATTAGTCTAGATAAATAATTTTCTTTCTTTTCCTTTATCTCAACTTTTGATACCATACTATCTTTGGAATTGTTCGCTTTATTATTATAATTATTCTTGGCAGAATTATATTTTTTCTTTGCCACGTTTGACCCATATTAAAATTTATATAGTCGCTAGTTTAGGATAATATAATTTACTAAATAATGCAACAGTTTTCAAAATTTAGTAGAATAACACAATACTTATGAATAAATTAATTAAAATCTTATTAACACTATTCCTTTTACTATTGGTAATCATTCCAATGGCAGTTTTTATTACATATCCGTATTACAATGATATTGCGCTAAAAATAAAGGATTTAAATGTTTACAATACAACAAAAAATACTTTCATAACATTTCTTACAACAGTTTCTCCTTCTCCAGAAAAATTTAAAATTGAAGAATTTAGCTCAAACTCAATTGAAGAATCTCTTCAATCTCAAGATGTTATTCTAGAAAATAAACTTCTTGAAGAGCTTGGTACTACTCTTGTTCTCGAGAACGTTCTTATAGAAGGTAAAGTATTTCAGGGAATATCTTCTAAAACGATGGATACAGGATTCTGGCATTTTCCTCTTTCAAAATATCCTGGTCAAAAAGGAAATGCAGTAATAATTGGACATCGCTTCTTCAACATCCCACCAGCAAAAGATACTTTTTTTAATCTGGATAAAGTTAAGATTGGAGACCCGATAACATTAAAACATAGTGAAGGAGAATGGAAATACATAGTAACAGAAATTAAGATCGTGAACGATAATGACCTTTCCATTTTGAAAGATACCGATGATTACCGACTTACCCTCGTTACCTGTACCCCTCTTTGGACTTCAGAGAAAAGATTAGTCATTATTTCTAAACTAGACAAACTTTATCAAAAAGTATAGAATTACAAGCATAAATTAACACATTCACTTAATGGAAGATTTTTACAAACGAGTAGATTTAGACAAAAGTACTGTCGAGTTTACTATTACAATACCTAAAGATTCTTTTGCTAAAAGTTACAAGGCAATGCTTGATCAAGAATTAAGCAATACAAAAATTGATGGCTTTAGGAAAGGTAAAGTACCCTCGAAATTAGTCGAATCCGAAATAGGTGCAAGTGTAAAAATAAAAACATTTGAGAAAATGTTACCAATGTTTCTTACTACAGCATTACAAAAAGAAAATCTGAACCCTATTGCTCCACCAAATTACAAGAACTTTCCAGATTTAACAAAGGATGGGGATTTAGTCATTTCCGTTGATATTACAATCATGCCCGAGTTCAAACTTGGGAATCTAAAGGAAATCAAGATCAAAAAAGAAGATACAGAGGTTCTGAAAAAAGAAATCGATGAGGCTCTTGAAAGCCTTTTTAAGAATGAGAACCTTGGGGAAAAAGAAATTAATGAGAAATGGGCAAAAGGAATTTCAACAAAGTTAAATGTTGAGAATGTCAAAACACTAAAAGACCTTGAAGAATTTGTTAAGAATACAATCGAGAATCAGAAAAAAATCGTTTCCAGAAGAAAAGCCGAGGATGATGCTTTGAATCAAGCTATTCAATTAAGTAAGATAGAGATCCCTCAATCTGCAATACAGTATGAAGCGGAGGAGAGGGAGCATTCATTCGTTCATGATTTAGGTCATGATGATACAAAGATAGATGCATTCCTCAAATCTAACAACATTACGATGGAAAAAATGAGAGAACTTTGGTTGAAGGATGCGAAAGAAGCACTAGCTACCGACGTGTTTTTGAAGTTGTATTCAAATGGAAAGAATATTCAAGTAACCGACGAAGATTTAGAAAAAAAAGTTAAAGAGATTAAGGATAAATCTCCTCAAGTAGAAGATAAGACAATTTTTGAGAATGAAGAATGGAGAGAATATGTCAGAAGAGTGGAAGAAAAGGAAAGAGCCTTTAGAGAATTTTCAAAGGAAGTTTTAGGGAAGTAATACTGCCAATTAATTTAAGATGATAGTAAAAAATGGTTTTGATACCTACAGTCATTGAGAAGGAACGAGGCGGTGAAAGAGCCTATGACATTTATTCCAGATTACTTAAGGATAGGATAGTTTTTGTTAGTGGTGAAATTGAAACTAACATGGCGAATACCGTTGTAGCTCAACTTCTTTTTTTGGAAAAAGATGACCCCGATGCAGACATTCAGATGTTCATAAATTCCCCTGGTGGTCACATCACTGCAGGAATGGCAATAATTGACACTATGAATTACATCAAGCCGGAAGTTTCTACCACGGCAGTAGGTCTTGCAGCTTCAATGGGGACAATGCTTCTTATCAATGGTGAAAAAGGAAAAAGATTTGCTTTGCCAAATAGTAAAATCCATATTCATCAACCATTAGGTGGGGTAGAGGGACAAGCGAGTGATATTGCAATTGAGGCAAAAGAAATTTTGAAAATTAGAGAAAGTCTTTACAAAATGATTTCAGAAAAAACTGGCCGGTCTGTATCACAGATAACAAAAGATGCAGACAGAGATAAATATTTTACTGCTACCGAAGCGAAAGCTTACGGTTTGATAGATAAAATTATTAAAAAAAGATAATGCCAGAGAGATACTATACTGAATCCCCAGACTCGTTTGAGGATGAAGACAAAGAAGGGAATTTAACATTCATTAGAAAGGACCTTGAAGACATCTTCAATCAAGGATTCAATGGTGATTCGCAGACTGAAGAACTTGAGAATTTAACAGCCAAAGATGTTAAAGAATATATTTACGATAATTTATTGAAGAGTGGAATCATTACAGCCCCGTTTGCAAACACTATTGATATAGAAAATTTCGATGAGACTGTTCAATTATGCGATTTTTTGTCCACCACACTCACAAAATATCCACAAAAAGGAGAGATTCAAGTACATTTTCTAGAATCTGGAGATTTTGCAGCAACTGTTTCAGTTATACAAACAGGATCGCTGGGAGTAAGGGTAAAAGTAGAACTTTTAGAAGAATGTCCGAAATTTTTAGTAAAAAAATGGTACGAAATTGTAGATAAGAATTCTATCAACAACAAACAAAAGAGCAAGAAAGAAAAGATGGCTAAAAGAAAAGTATGGTAAAAATATTTAACATATTATTTATTTAAAAATGGATAATAACTACGAACAAGAAAAAACTTTAAATTGGGAAGAAGAAATAGATAATGAGATTGAGGAAACATTAGAAAAAGATTACCGGTATTCCTTTACCTATTTAAAATTTAGAGATATTAGCCTTCGGGACATAGATAGACACATGTTAGATAAATTTGAAAGAGAATTTCCTTCCGTTATCCCTTCAAAAATATATTCCCACGTTGGATTGACGACTTTTGCAAACGATGCTAATTTTCATGCGGAGATGCCACAAGATCTCAAAACCCAACCTCTTTATTTCATCATAAGGGGAGACAACGTTGTTGCATTTTTACCCTTAGAAAACATTGAAGAGGACAGGATTGATTGTTATTTCTTCCATAGATCTAGCTTCCAAGACAACGGTATTTTAAGAGAGAAATATGCGGAAGTACTTTATAAGTTGAATAAAGATTAAAAAAAAGATAGAATTGTTTCTGTTATGGGCGATTAGCTCAGCTGGTTAGAGCGTCACATTGACATTGTGGAGGTCACAGGTTCGAGCCCCGTATCGCCCATTTACTTTTTCAAAACCTTTTCTTTGTGTAGATAATCTCCGTACTCTCCAGTAACTGGATCTCTAAATAAAAAAATTTTAGGGGGGTAATATGAAAAGACTCCAAAAAGCATTACCAAAAGAAAAACAAATACCAAAGCAATAAAATCACCAAATAGAACATAATTGTTTTTTAGAACAAAATATTCAACAAGTAATCCAAGGAATATAGCTAGGTAAAAAATTATTATTGTGAATGCAAAAGGAACTTTCTTGATAAAAAACCTTAGAGGTTCAAAGAGAATTGGAATAGTAAGTATTTCAACAATTAACAAAAGAAGTACTCCGTTCCAAAAATTTTCATAAATACCCTGCAAAAAAATTAATTGTAGTAGAGAAACAAACAGAGTAGGTGCGAGAAGCATTTTCATATGCTCCCATGTACTCTCATTTAATGCAGAGAAAACATGTAAAAGGAAACCCCTTTTAAACCACCCATGTGTAAAATGAAAAAGAGTCCCCAAAGAAGAAATAAACAAAAATGAGATTATTAATACTCTTTGAAGTTCCATAATCAAATATATTATATATATTTTCCCATTACAACACAGAAAGAAAGCACCAGCAATCTTTTACATTTGACAGGGTTATTCTAATTATATATAGTTTAAGGTTTGTTTTATTAATTTTTATCCTAAATTTATGGACGATTACTTTAAGAATGAAGGAAGAGATTTTCTAAGCTTGTCCTACAAAGAGTTGGAAGAATTAAATTTGAAAAGTAAAGAAAGAAGAAAAGACAGATCAGTGCAGAATTTAGAGAATCTAGAATCTGAGTATAAAAAATTCTTAAAGGGTGAGGAGAAGATTAAGGCAGTCATAGTAGCATTTTCCGATCTTGAGGGAAGATTTCACACTTTAGATTACGACAAAAAATATTTATTAGAGTCAAGCGACAATCTTACTTTTGATGGCTCCTCGGTAAAAGGTTTTAGCAATGTAGACGAATCCGATTTGAGATTAAAACTAGACTGGGCTTCATTTTATTTTTTACCCTCAAACATTTTTGGAGATGGAAAAGTAATGGTTTTTGCAGATATATATACAAAGGATAACAAACCACATGAATGTGATATTCGTTCGAAATTAAAATTGTATATGAACATTCTTAAGAAAAAAGGAATTGATTCAAACATAGGAACTGAGCTTGAAGGTTTCCTTGTAAATGGGGTAGATGCTGAAATGAATTTCAGGGAAGAGACGGGTTTTGAGCTTGTATCACTCGGCGGCTATTACCATTCATTGCCTAAGGACAAATTGAAGCTTTTCATTGACGCAACGGCAGAAGCTCAAAGGGCTTTGGGATTTGAAAATGAAAAAGACCATCCAGAAGTTGCTCCTTCTCAATTTGAATTAAATTACAAATATACGGACCCAATTAACGCCTCAGATCAAATTCAACTATACAAACTCGTTGCGAGACAAATAGCTGATAATATGGAATGTACTGCAACTTTTCTTCCGAAACCTTTTACGAATATAAATGGGAGCGGTATGCATACAAATATATCTCTTTTTAAAAATGGAAGGAATGTGTTTTTTGATGCAAAACAAAAAATGGAGATATCAAAATCAGCAGAAAACTTTATTGCAAGAGTTCTTACTAGTGCAAACGAAATATCTTTAATTCTAAACCCAAGTGTCAACGCATACCGAAGATTGGACCCAAGATATGAAGCTCCTAATCAAATAAAGTATTCGTTCTCAGACAGGAGCTCAATGATCAGAATTCCTGCAGGAAATATGAACTCAACTAGAATAGAAGTTCGTTCTGTAGGCTCGGATGCTAATCCATACCTAACAATGTACACCCTATTAAAGATTGGTTTGGAAGGTCCGAAAGAGGAATTACAAAAGAAAGGGAAAAGGGTGAGGACACGAACTCTCCCAGGAAATATTTTCGATGCAATAAGGATATTTAAGTATAGTGATTCAATAACTAAAATTCTAGGGGAAACGACAAAAAGCAGTTATGTTAATCTTAAAGAAAAAACTGCAGACCGGGCTCAAAAAGATTTAGGAAAATATATAAAAAAATCTGAGGTCCTCTATCATCACGAGATTACAAATCAGTATCTTTGGAATGAATATTAGACAATTTCTTTTGCAATAATGTCTCGTATTTTTCGCAAAGAACTACTTAACATCAATTCGGCACGCAATTTACTTGCTGTGTCAAAATTGTTTATATAAGCCTTAATATACTTATTTTGGCTATTGATCTTTTCCATCTCTGACTTCTCTTTTTCAAATATTTCTAAATGTTTTAATAGAATAGCAAATCTCTCTTCTTTAGATATCT
>CAZGKK010000003.1:0-33368 GCA_964526165.1 uncultured Candidatus Saccharibacteria bacterium
CTAGAGCATCTCGTTTACACCGAGAGGGTCACAGGTTCGAATCCTGTGTCGTCCACCATTAAGAAATCCCTTCCATAAAAGCATCTCTGTTGATATTTGACATAACATTTTCCTAAGAGTACTATATCAACCATAATTGATATAGATTAGTCAGATATGGATACCTGCTGTAAAAATAATAGTAAAAATTACATTAAGATTGAGAAATCTATAGATCTTCTTAAAGCTATCAGTGAACCTAATAGATTAAGAATACTTTGTACACTTTCCAAAGATAAAGTATGTGTATGTGAACTCGCGGATAGGGTAGGGATACCCCAAAATCTCATGTCTTTTCATTTAAAGACTTTGCATGATGTAGGAATACTAGAAAAGATTAGAGAAGGAAACAATATCTATTATGTAATAAAAGAAAAATGGAAGAATAAAATAGAAAATATCTTCCAGTTTTTGGATATTAAATAACTTTATATATTTATAACCATGTTAATTAAAGTACTAGGATCAGGATGTCCCTCATGTAAATCTCTTTATGAAAGTGTGAAAAATGTTGTAGGAGATAACAAAGATATTAAGGTTGAATATATTACAGATATTACTGCACTACTTGAAGCAGGAATTATGTCTAGTCCTGCATTGTTAATTGAGGAAAAAGTTGTATGTTCAGGGAGAGTTCCCTCTGAAGAAGAAATAAAAGGATATATTGATGGGAACAAAATTGAAGAGAAAACTCCCACTGGTGGCTGTAGTTGTGGTGAGGGTTGTTGCTAATTAAATTCTTCTTTTAAAAATCTATGGATCTATTCTATCCCGTACAATGGTTTGCAGATTTAATAACCATTGATTTGTTTAACTTAGCTAAAGATAGTTATTTAGGAAGTGCATTGAACTTCTTTATCTATGACACTATTAAAATAGGTCTACTCCTTATTGTTATTAACTATGTAATGGCAATAACTAGATATTACTTACCAATTGATAAGTTAAAATATATATTAACAAGTCGTAAATGGTATGGATTAGATTATATATTAGCTGCAATTCTTGGTGTAATAACTCCATTTTGTTCATGCTCTTCAATTCCACTTTTTATTGGTTTCCTAAGTGCTGGTGTTCCAATTGGAGTTACATTTACTTTTTTAATTGCATCTCCTTTAATCAATGAATCTTCTCTATTTCTATTCCCTGCAATGTTTGGAATGAAAACAACAATCATATACAACTTGATTGGTATTATCGTTAGTGTTTTAGGAGGAATGTTAATCCAGAGATTACATGTAGAAAAATATGTTAATGCGGATTTACTAAAGTTTAAATCTAGAAAAGAGGTTGAAACTGAAAACCAAGGTAAAAAGTTAGATCTAAAAAAACTACTTAAATATTTCTGGATAGATGGTTGGAGGATTACTAAAAGTATATTCCCTTATGTGTTATTAGGTGTTGGAATAGGGGCAATTATTCATGGATATGTACCTGCAGAGTTGATTGAAAAATATCTATCAATAAAATCTTGGTGGGTTGTTCCTGTTGCAACTCTTTTGGGAGTTCCTTTATATGCTAACTCTGTAAGTGTGATACCTGTTATGGAAGCACTAGTAGGAAAGGGAATAGGGTTAGGGACAGCATTGGCATTTATGACAGCAACTGTAACACTTTCTATTCCAGAGGCTTTGATTCTTAAGAAAGCTATGAATTGGAAACTTTTAGTAATATTTTTTGGTATAACAATCATAGGTATCATGATAATAGGATATATATTTAACATTATTAAAATATAGTTAGATATAAAGAGTTAAAGATATTGTGCTATTAAGTTCCATGCCTAAAAGTGTATCCCACCAATTCCTCCATTCGTTAAATATTATCTAATACATTTGACAACCCCATTGGTGGGTAGTACTATATCAACCACAATTGATATAGATTGCTTAGAAAATGAATAAGTGTTGCAAAAATAATAATAAGAATTACATTAAAATAGAGAAATCAGTTGATCTTCTTAAAGCTATTAGTGAACCTAATAGATTGAGAATTCTCTGTACACTTTCCAAAGATAAAATATGCGTATGTGAATTAGCAGATAGGGTTGGTGTCCCCCAGAATTTAATGTCTTTTCATTTAAGAACATTACATGATGTGGGAATATTAGACAAGATTAGAGAAGGAAATAATATCTACTATGTAATTAAAGAAAATTGGAAGAACAAGGTAAAAAGCATTCTCCAGTTCCTTGATATTCAATAATTTTATTCATTTACAAAAATGTTAATCAAAATATTAGGCTCAGGTTGTCCATCATGTAAATCCCTCTTTGAGAGTGTAAAAAATGTTGTAGGAGATAAAAAAGAAATTAGGGTTGAATATATTACAGATATTACTGCACTGCTTGAAGCAGGCATTATGTCTAGCCCAGCTTTGTTAATTGATGACAAAGTAGTATGTTCCGGAAGAGTCCCATCGGAGGAAGAAATCAAAGAGTATATTCAAGGGAATACTGAAGAAGAGAAAACTTCTACTGGTGGTTGTAGCTGTGGAGAAGGCTGTTGCTAGTTAAATTCTTAAATCTAGAGATTTATGGACCTATTCCTTCCAGTACAATGGTTTGCTGATTTAATAACAGTAGATCTATTTAATCTAGTTAAACCTAGTTATGTTGAGAGTGCACTAAACTTCTTTATCTATGACACTATTAAAATAGGTATTTTGCTTCTGATTATTAACTACGCAATGGCAATAACGAGATATTATCTACCTATAAACAAGATTAAAGACATTCTTACTAGCAGAAAGTGGTATGGTCTAGATTATTTAATAGCAGCTATACTTGGTGTAATTACTCCTTTCTGTTCTTGTTCCTCTATTCCCCTCTTTATTGGATTTTTAAGTGCGGGTATTCCAATAGGTGTTACTTTTGCCTTCTTAATATCTTCACCATTAGTAAATGAAGCTTCCCTTATTCTATTCCCAACAATGTTTGGTATTAAGATGACAATTATCTACAACGTAATTGGTATTGTTGTAAGTGTAATAGGGGGTATGATTATTCAAAAACTTAAAGTAGAGAAATATGTTAACCAAGATCTTTTAAAATTTAAATCTAAACAGGAAATTGAGGTAGAGAATGGTGGAAAGAAAATGGAATTTAAAAAGTTAATCAAATATTTTTGGAAAGATGGATGGACTATTACTAAAGAAGTTTTCCCATATGTCTTACTAGGTGTAGGTCTAGGGGCATTAATACATGGTTTTGTACCAGAGGAATTAATCCAAAAGTATCTTTCATTTAAGGAGTGGTGGGCAGTACCCTTAGCTACCTTAATAGGGACGCCTTTGTATACTAACTCTGTAAGTGTAATTCCTGTATTAGAGGCTTTAACAAGTAAGGGAGTACCATTGGGTACGGGTCTAGCCTTTATGACAGCTACAGTTACTCTTTCACTACCAGCAGCATTGATACTAAAAAAGGCTATGAAGTGGCAGCTTTTAGCTCTTTTCTTTGGTATAACTATTGTTGGAATAATGATTATTGGATACGTATTTAATATAATAAAAATTTAATTTTAAAAAATGACTATTAAAGTTAAAAATCTTAAAATAATTGGTATTGTTCTTGTTTCAGTTCTTGTACTTGTACTATTACAAGTATTAGCTAGTGCTAAAAAGGCTGAAACTGATTGTGATGAGGGAGTTTGTGCAGTAGAGATTAAGGAAGAGAAAATTACTGCTGAGAAAATTGAGGTTTTCCATTTCCACGCTACTCAGCAGTGCTGGTCCTGTATTACCATTGCTGATTTTACTCAAAAAACTCTTACAAACCGTTATCCTAATGAGTTAGAAAATGGAAGGATAGTATACAGAAGTATTGATATAGATTTGCCCGAAAACAAAGAAGTAGCTCAGAAGTACAATGCCACAGGTTCGGCATTGTTCATTAATCTAATCTATGATGGCAAAGACCATATCTCAGAAGATGTTGCAGTATGGAGATTAGTAAATAGTGAAACTCAATTTACAAAATATTTGGGAGATAAATTAGAGAAATATCTTTAATATGGACTTGATAAATAGCTTAATAGACAACAATAATATTCCCTTGCTTACAGCATTTCTTATTGGTCTTTTAACTTCAATTAGTCCTTGCCCTTTAGCTACAAATATTACAGCTCTGGCATATCTCTCTAAGGATATTAAAGACTCTAAAAGGACAATTCTAAATAGCTTGATATATACCTTAGGTAGAGCATTTACCTATACAGTTTTATTACTACTAATCTCTTTTGGTCTCTCTTCTTTTGATATTGCTAAAATATTCCAAGGATGGGGAGATAAGGTATTAGGTCCTGTATTGATAATAATAGGTTTAATTATGTTAGATGTAATTAAGATTAATCTTAGTAAGGGTAATGCTACTGAGAAGATTCAGAAATGGATACAAGGGAAAGGATATTTAGGATCATTTCTTCTTGGTGCTTTCTTTGCATTAGCTTTCTGTCCATATAGTGGGGTGATGTTTTTTGGTATGTTAATCCCATTAGCCATTAATTCTAACATTCCAATATTCCTTTCATTAGGTTTTTCTTTAGGTACTTCTATTCCTGTAATTATATTTGCTTTATTACTTGCTTTTAGTATGCAAAAGATGAGTAAGGTGTTTAACAAGGTTAAAGACATAGAGGTTGTTATTAGAAGGGTAGTAGGGGGAGTGTTTGTTTTAGTTGGAGTATATTATTTACAGTATTTAGTTAAATACTTAATTTCTATTTATTAAGTTCCATACTTTTTAATATTGCTCTCCATCTAGTTGACTTGCTACACACTTGACAACCACTTCACATAGGTGTACCATATTAAGTATGACAAATATTAATAAACGAAGATTAACGCTATTCATCAATCCAGATGTCATTAAACAAGCTAGAGTTCAGGCTATTATCGAAGAGTTAACATTAACAGCTTTCATTGAGAAAGTCCTTGTTCAATATCTCCCAAAAGAAATCATAATCAAGAAATCGCAGATTAAATAAGGAGTTGGATCCTTATTCTTTTATCAACAGTTTGTAGAAATAATCCTATTTAGTTAATTTTTTTAAGTACAAAAATATGTCAGAGATTATAAAAGAGTCTGTAACAAGTGAAAACGAAGGACAAACAGCAGCGGTAACAACCGAGGTTAGAAGTGAAGCTAGTGGGTTTCAAACAATCGAATATATTATATATTTCATATTTGGAATAATTGATGTATTACTTGTTTCTCGAATCATACTAAAGCTCTTTGGAGCAAGTACTTCAAGTGGTTTTGTAAATTTAATATATGACCTAACTAGACCATTAATTCTTCCTTTTGAAGGGATCTTCAGTAGAGGAAGCGCTCAAATATTGGAGAATACATCCATTTTCGAACCAGCAACATTTGTAGCAATACTTGTATTTGCAGTCTTAGCTTGGGGTATTGTGAAGTTAATTAATATATTATCAGGTGAAAAACAAGACTAATCTTGTATTTTCATATAAAAAAATAAATAGTGAAAGGAGGTTAAAAATATGTCACCATTATATATCATCATAATCGTTTTGGTTATTCTTTGGTTAGCAGGGTTCTTTGGACATGTCGGAGGAAATTTAGTTCATATATTACTAGTTATTGCATTAGTTCTCTTGATCCTTCGTCTTCTAAAAGTAGTGTAAGGTTGAGTCGTATTGCTTTCCAATCTTCAACACTAGTCAAACGACATTTAATTTTTACCAATTCAGTATATGTTAGGCAACGAAAAAATTGAGATGAAATGTCCATCATGTAATAGCCCTCTTTCATATATCGTAGATCAATTACAAAAGGGTCTATCAACTAAATGTCCACACTGTGGGAATGAAGTAAGGTTTCAAGAATTACATCCTGGAGAAGTTAGTAAGTTGGAAGACAAGACTAAACAATCATTAAAAGATATACCGAAGAAGATTACCATGACAATTAAGGAGTAAAGTGTATATTAAATATCTTTTACCCTTGTCCTGTTTATTTTCTCTCTCTTCGCATGTTGGAAAATATGCATTTTGTAATACCCATTAACCTTATTCCTGTAATCCATTCCATTTGTTTTGAAATATTGAAATATCTTCAAGAAGTATTCCTTAGTTATATCACTTGGAACAGTGTAGTTTTCTTTCTTTAATTCCTCTTTAATGTGTTTCAATTGATTAAAGGTAAAGAGCTTCTTGAAAGTCTCAAACACATTCTTCTCCCTTTGATTGAAGATATATGTTACAAAATCTTTAAACAGAGGATACTCTTTTTCAATGTTTTTTCTTTTTACAATTTTAAGAAGAACTACATCTACATTTGGCATCGGTTTGAAATCTCTTCTCTCAAAATTATCAACAATATCTACCTCAAATCGGGATGAGAGTATTGTCGCAATCTGTGTATTCCTAGGAATACCAACAAATCTTTCTGCAGATTCTTTCTGAACGAACAGATATGCTTGTGAAAGTTGAGAATCATCACTAGTAACTTTGTTTACAATATCAGCTGTTAGTGAAAATGGAATATTGGCAAATACTTTGAAAGGTTTCTTCGGTAAATGTACTTGAGTAAAATCCTCGTTTACAAGTAATATATTCTTACGATCGTGAAAAGTATGTTTAAGAATTTCATAGTAAGCAGGATCCAGTTCATATGCAATTACATTCTTACAGTGTTTCTCTAATTCATTTGTAAGAACACCTTTCCCGGCTCCAATATCTAATACAATGTCGTTTTTTTCAATCCCAATTGAGGAAAGAAGCTTAGAAATTTTGGATTCATTGCTGTAAAAGTTTTGTGTGTATTTAATATCTACCATATTGCATTATACCACCCAATTTGTTTTCTATTAAAGAAAAAATCTTGATTCCAATATTAGGGTAGGGTATATTAGATATTATGAGTATTAAAAGTATGAGTATGATTGTATTAGGTTCGATACTGCTTGGTGTTTTGAGTGGTTTTTTAGCTAGCAGTATTGTTGTTGGTGTACTTCTTCCTGTTCTTCTAATTGTCTTCTATGTGATGTGGAAGTATATGAAGTCAGAATCTCCAGATATAAAAAGAGAGGAAGAAATTTTAGAAGGTGTTAAAACAGTTAAACCTCAAGAGACACCAGTTACTGAGCAACCTACATATTATCAAGATTCTAAGGATAGAGTATAATTGACCTTGTGGACAATTAGCTCAGCTGGTTAGAGCACTACATTCACATTGTAGGGGTCATTGGTTCAAATCCAATATTGTCCAATTACTTCACAGAACTTGTACAGAATGCACACTTAGTTGCATCTTTCGCAATCTCTGACTTACAGTAAGGACAAACCTTTGTATTTGCTTCTGCAACTTTCTCTTCCTTCTTGTTCAATTTCCCTATCCAAGTTACAAGCATAAATAGAACAAATGCAGTAATCAAAAAAGTAAATACGGCATTGATAAAATTCCCATATGTAATAACTACAGCACCAGCTTCCTGTGCAGCAGCTAGTGTGTCGAACTGTTTAGTTCCTAAAACGAAAAATCTTTGAGTAAAATCAACACCCGAAATTACCTTGGCTATTGGAGGATTGATAATATCCTTGATTAAAGAACTCACAACAGCAGTTGTTGCCGCACCTACCATCATACCTATTGCAATATCTATTGCAGATCCTTTGAAAGCAAAAGCTTTAAAATTTTCTAAGGTAGAGTTTAAATTATCCTTAATTGTCGTTTTCTTCATTTGTTTTTTGTTTGTTTAAATTAAATAGAAGAAAAAATATTGTAAACAATGTAAGGAGTGTATATAGGATTACTTGGTTTTGAACAACCATATCTAATGTATCGTTTCTAATTGAGAACAAAACTATTTGTAAGATCGATGCGAAAAGAAGAACGAAGATATATGAATATGTTCCCCTTGTAATGAAGTAGTTAGCAATCATATATACAATGGAGTAGCCAGTCATACAAAGACCAAAGATTCCAAGATATTTAAATATATTGAGGTAACTTTCCCCAACTGAAAGTGAGATTACATTTTTTCCAAAAGTAAAATAGATTAAAGAAAGAACTAGTCCAATTAGTAAAGAAAACCCTGTTGCGAGTAAAAGACTCTTTTTCTGATTCTTACTGTTCTTTTCGTTTGAAAGCCTTGCAAACAAAACTCCAGCGGTTGTAACACAAGCAAAGTATACAATTTTACCTAACAAGGAAAGAGAGGAATACTCAGCTCTAAAAGAACTATTAACTAATACCAAATCAATTGTAAATGGCATTGTGAGTAGAAGGAAAGAAATAGTCATGAGAATAAATTCCTTCCAGTTGTTTTTTATTTCAATGTCCTTTTCTTTCTTGAATTTCATCAAGGGGAGAATGATTATAGTTGTAATGAATGGAGGAATGGCATTGGCAACAATCAGAAGGGGAATATTTCCTCCCATTTTTATTGCAAAAATTCCGATTATGAATTTCATAACCGTTTCTGCAAGCATTAGCAAATTGACAGAAACGATTTTTTCTTGTCCTAAAAGAAGACCCTTGGATACTGGTGAGACAAAAGCAAAAATAATTGCTATTGCAAGGTAAATAATTAGGTCTTTTGGAATGGAAGCTAATTCAGATATTGGTATTTTAAGAAGAAGAAATAGAAGGGAAGTAATCAAACCAATAATCAAGAATGTTGTTGCTGAAGTCCATTTGTATTTATTCAGATTCCCATATTTGTTGTTAGCAACTGTTTTGGTGACTAATGATTGAATTGACATACCACTTATCTGCGAGAGATATATGATTCCGAGTGCCGCACTAAATATTCCAAATATCTCTGGAGAGGTGTATCTAGCTATCAAGATATTAAAGGCATAGTTTAATATTCCAACCACTCCACCCAGAAAAGTTGACAGAAACAGATGTAATACAAATGTCTTCTCTTTCCCCTCTAATTTATACATCTTTCTATTCTGCTATAATGTAATTGTATTAAACTTAACAATTCTATCATTATGCAGGATGCAATTCTAGTAATAATCGCTTTAGTCGGAGGTTTACTTCTCGGTGTAGGTATTACTTTTTTTCTCAGGAAAGGTAACAAAAGCGAGAAAGAGGGTATGGAGGATAGTATAACTAACAAGCTCAATGAGCTTCTTCCAGAGGTTTTGAGTAAAGCAAATCAAGAACTAATTACAATGGCAAACGAGAAACTTTCTTCAGAGACAAAACAGAGTAGGATAGATTTAGAGAACAAAAGAGAAGAGATAAATAGGATGGTTACTAGTATGGAGGAGTATTTGAAAACAGCAGAGAAGGAGAGAATTGATACATATGCGACACTAAAAACTTCAGTGGATGAGAGTAGAAAAATAACGGAACAGCTTTCCGTGAGCACAGAAGGATTGAAAAAAGTTTTGTCTGATAATCAAGTAAGAGGACAGTTTGGGGAAAAGGTCGCAGAAGATTTGTTAAGAATGGCAGGCTTTGTTAAGGGAGTTGATTACGAATTTAACAAGAAACAGGAGGGTTCACAGACCAGACCAGATTTTTCAGTTTTTCTTCCTGATGGTACAAGAATTAATGTGGATTCGAAATTTCCGTATGCAAATCTTCAAAAAATGTCAGAGACAGAGGATAAGGGTATGAAACAGACATATATGAAGGCTTTTGAGAAGGATGTTAAAGAAAAGATTAAGCAAGTAACTTCGAGGGATTACATTAATCCTACTGACAAGACGGTTGATTTTGTAATTCTCTTCATTCCAAATGAGATGATCTTTTCATATATCTACGAAAAGATGTCAGATGTTACAGAGGATGCTATGGCTAGCAGGGTAATTTTAGCAGGTCCATTTAGTTTTACAGCTATTTTGAGAATGGTTAAACAATCATATGAGAACTTTAGAGTTCAGGGAAATATCTACAATATTATTTCCCATGTTAAGGCCTTTGAGAAGGAATTTGGAATGTTTTCAGAATCATTTTACAAGATTGGAGAGAAGATAACTGGTCTTCAGAAACAGTATGATACTGTGAGTACAACTAGATTTAGACAATTAGAGAAAAGGGTTGATAGGGTGACTCAAGAAGGATTGAAAGGTGAGGATGATGTTCCAATGCTTTTGGATATAAAAGAAGAAGAGTAGGTTGTATAGCCTACTCTTTCTAGTTACTCTTCAATGTGTATTTACATTTGTGAAGGTACTACTGGTGTAGGAGGTGGCGTTTGTGGTGGTGTAAAGGTGGTTGGTTGGGGTGTTGGTACTACCTGAGGTGCAGGTTGTGGTGTCTGTGGCATTTGTGGTGGGGTAAATGTAACTGGCTCGGGTGTAGGAGTTGTTACGACTTGAGGTGTTGGTTGTGGTGTAGGAATGACTTGTGGTGTTGGCTCGACATATTGAGGTACTTGAGGTTGTTCTTCAACAAGTGGGAGAATTGTAGGAGCAGGATTTGCATCGACCAATGTTCCTGGATTGAGGGATGAGGTTTGAGGAGCAATGGGTTGTCCCTTTTTACCCCATGCAAACATACCCCACATTACAAAAGCACCAATAGGGATAAGACTTAACAAACCAAAGAGTTTCTCGTATCCAAGTTTTTCTGCAATTCTGCAATAAATTATGATAGTTAAAACCAATAAAGCTATTTCGCCTAGTCCCGGGATAAGAACAAGAAGAATCAGCCATGGATTCTTGTCTCCCATCTTGAACAACTGAATTGTGCTTAAAATTGGAACCCATGCATGCCAAGTATTTTCAAAACCAAGTTTTTGGGCTACTTTCTTTTGTGTAATTGCAAAGAATACATAAAAAATTAAACCTGAAAAAAGAAAAACAAGAAGAAAACCACCAGTTAGAAGCATGGCTAACTGAGCGCCCTTTTCTGAAACCACACTTTGTGATATGGGATTCGATATTCCATCAGCTACGCTATCATAATCATCTGACGTAATAGTCTCAAATTGTGAAGTAACATCATTCAACTGTTGCATAGTTGGTACTTTAAATTCATCGTTATCCTGAGCAAATATTCTACTACCTATTGAAAGTGGCATCAGAACTAGTAAAAAAAGAGTAACTATATTAACAGATTTTTTCATTTTTGAAAAAGTAAAATTATTTCTATATATTCTTAACACATTTGAAAAAAGAGTACAATAATGGTAACTTATACATTAATGAATACTGCTCAATTTGAAACAATTGAAGGAAAGAAGCCTATCCTTTTCTCTGCCCCTCATGCCTGTTTACATAGAAGACCTAAACTAAGTATGGCATATAGGCAACCTGAAATGTTTACAGATACCATTGTTAGAGAAATATGTGCATTAACTGGGGCTTGGGGAATTGTATTAACCTCGGATATTGATTATGACCCAAATTTTAGGGATTTAGAAAGAAACGAATTCAAAAAGGCAGTAAAAGAAATCTGTAAAGAAAATTCAATTCAACAGTTTGTTGATATACATGGAATGGCTAAAGGCTCTGATTTTGATTTGGGTATTTTCTTTCCTACTAGATTTCAAAAATCAAAAGCATTTGCAGATTTGGTAAGGGAAAATATTGGGATTGATGTTTTGTATGGAATTAATACAACTCTTTTTAGATTCCTAGACAACGAGGAAGAAACATTGGGTGAATTTGTTGCTGAAAAGATGAAGATTCCTTCAATTCAAATAGAAATTGCCAGGTATATTAGGGAGGATGAAAAATTAAGAGAAGGTTTTGTAAAAAACATATCAAATTTAATAAATGAGAGGTTTGTATAAAAATATTATCGGTTAATTAAATCTTTTTTGTGATGTCTTTACTCAATGTATTCAGTTTGTTATTCTCTTATAGATATTAAATAAATTGTATACCCTATATTAATGAAAGAAGTAAAGAAAAAAACAGAAGAAACAGTTGTTGTTGAATCACCTAAAAACAAGGCGATTGATATTGCAGTAGCTCAAATTGAGAAACAGTTTGGAAAAGGCTCCATTATGAAGCTAGGTGATGAGAAGAGAGTAGACATTGAGGTGATTCCTACCGGAGCACTTTCTTTAGATCTGGCCCTTGGAGTTGGAGGTGTTCCTAAGGGAAGGATAATTGAGATATATGGACCCGAATCATCTGGTAAAACCACTTTGGCTTTACATATTCTTACAGAAGCCCAAAAAAAAGGTGAAGCAGTTGCTTTCATAGATGCCGAGCATGCTTTTGATGCAAATTATGCAAGAAATATTGGATTAGATACGGATAATCTGTATATTTCTCAACCTGATTTTGGAGAGCAAGCATTGGAGATATTGGAAACATTGGTAAGGTCTTCTGCATTTGGAGTAATTGTGGTTGACTCGGTTGCAGCTTTGACACCACGAGCTGAGATTGAGGGAGACATGGGTGATAGTCATATGGGACTTCAAGCAAGGTTGATGTCACAAGCCTTAAGAAAGATTACTGCCATCACAAGTAAGGCTGGAACTACAATAATTTTCCTAAATCAATTAAGAATGAAGATTGGTGTTATGTTTGGTAATCCTGAAACCACAACTGGGGGAAATGCTCTTAAATTCTACTCATCTGTTAGGATGGACATTAGGCAGAAGGAGAAAATTACAAAAGATGGAGTTGTAATTGGTCATTCAAGAAAGGTCAAAGTTGTAAAGAACAAGGTAGCACCTCCTTTCAAAGAAGCAACATTCAATATGATATATCCTTTTGGAATTGACAAAGAGAGTAGTATACTAGACGCTGCAATTGAAACAGGTATTGTTGAGAAATCTGGAACTTGGATTAAGTATGGAGATCAACAGTTAGCACAGGGTAGAGAGAGCACGACTGAATTACTTAAGGAGGATAAAAAATTAAGAGACAAGATTGAGAAAGAAGTTAGAGCTAAGATGAAATGAAAATTACAAAATTAGCTACGCAAGAGAGGAATACCGAAAGAGTAAACATGTTTTTAGACGAGAAATTCGCATGCGGTCTTTCTTTAAACAGTGTCGCGAAGTTCAACCTCTACATAGGGAAAGAGTTAAGTGATGAGGAATACGGAGAGATTCTTCATCATGATCTTACCGAGAGGGTGTTCAACAGGGCCGTCACATATATTTCTAAAGCAGTAAAAAGTGAAAAACAGATTAGGACATATTTAACAAATCTATTGTTTAAGAAGAGGGGTGTTTGGTTTGATGAATTAGGTAAGGATTCAGGGAATGAAGTTGTTGATTTTACTATTGAAAAATTAAAAAGCTACTCATACATAAACGATAAAGAGTTTGCAGAACAGTTTGTTCTCTCTAGAATGAAAAGTAAGCCCAGAGGAAAATATATACTTGTATCAGAGTTAATCTCAAAAGGAGTTTCAAAAGATATAGCTGAAGAAAAAGTTAATGAATTAGTAGAGGATGAATACAGTATTCTTCAAAGGGTATATGAGAAGAAATATGGAGAGAGTAAAATATCAAAAGAAGATAGAAAGAAAATAGATTTTCTACTTAGAAAAGGTTTTAATTGGGATTTAATTGAGAAATATATTAACAATGAGTCTGAAGAGTAGAGGGGAGTGGAGTTTTCCTAAAGAAAAAGAAGAAAAGGATATTCTGAAAAATCTTCTTTCTAAGAGAGAGATTGAGAATACAGAAAAATTCTTGAATCCATCTCTTGGGGATGTTCCTGATTCAGGAAAACTTTTTGATAGTAAATCTGCATCAAAAGAAATCATTGATTCAGTTAACAAAGGTGAAAAAATTGTAATCCATGGTGATTTTGACTCTGATGGTATTTGTGCAAGTGCACTTCTTTGGGATTTCCTTTACAGAGACATATCAGAATTTACTGGTAAAAAAATTAATGTGATTCCATACATTCCTAGCAGAATTGAACAAGGATATGGTCTTACAGAAGATTCATTAAAAGATGTTTTGGAATTAGGGGGTCAATTGTTAATTTCCGTAGATTGTGGTGTACGAGATGAAAAATTAATAAAGAAATATCTCAAAAAAGGTCTTCGTGTAGTTGTTACAGATCATCATCAACCTCCCGAAGATCTTTCTACAGATTTAGCATATCCTTTAGTTCACCAGATGTATCCTGAGAAGGAATATCCTTTTACACAAATATGTGGCACTGCTGTTGTCTTTCTTTTAATTCAAGAAATTAAAAAACAAGTAGGCATGGAATATTGCCTTACAGAAGATACTAAAGGTTTGGATTTAGTAGCCCTTGCCACTGTTACTGATTTAATGCCTTTAATTGATGTGAATAGAGTCTTCGTACATTTTGGATTAAAGCAAATAGCAAAAGGTAAGAGGGAAGGATTAAGACAACTTTGTTTGAGAGCAGGAATTAATTTCAAAGATATTAATTCATATCATCTGGGATACTTACTAGGTCCAAGAATTAATGCTGCTGGAAGAATTGGTTCTCCAATTAACGCTGTTAAGCTCCTAGTTAGTAGAGATGAGAAACTTTGTCAGGAGATTTCAGAAGAGTTAGACAATCTGAATTTTGACAGGCAGAAACTTACCCTTAAAACAAAGGATGAGGCTAGTAGTATGATACAAGGTGAAAAGGACAAGGCTATATTTGTAGTAGGTGAAGATTGGCATGAGGGGATAATTGGACTTGTTGCGGGGAAACTTTTGGAGGAGTATCACAAGCCTGTGATTGTAGCAACACATAATGGAGGTTTGATTAAAGGTTCTGCGAGAAGTATTAAGGGATTTAATATTACAGAAGCTTTAGGGATATTTGATAAATATTTAGAAAGATTCGGAGGGCATGAGTTAGCTGCAGGATTTACTGCAAAAGGAGAAACGATAGATAGCTTTAAAGATGAATTTGTTAAGTTTTCTAACAAAAAAATTACAAAAGAAATGCTTGTATCCAAACTAAATATTGATTTAGTAATAGATTCTGATAGTGTTGGGAAAAAATTAATAGATGATCTACATCAACTAGAACCATTTGGATATGGTAATCCAAAGCCAATTGTTTGCTTGAAAAATCTTGTTGTATTTAAAAAAACAATTATGGGGAAGGAAGAGAATCATATGAAGTTGTTAGCGAAGGGTAGTGGGTATGATATGTTAACTCTTGTTTTGTTTGGTGCTGGAGAGGACAAGGACGAGATTGAGAAAGACAGTGTAATTGACGTAATTGGATATCCTGATTTGAATGTATGGAATGGTAATGAGAATGTTCAGTTTAATGTAAAGGAGTGGAGATTCTCACAGGTCTAGTTGTTTTACTTCGCTTTGTTGTTTTGTAATAACTTCCCTAATCTGTTTGGTGTATTTGGAAGGTATGTTGCTTCAAGTACAGAGTCCAATTCTAAAAGTTTCATCAAGAGTCTCTCTGTACCGATTGCAAAACCCCCATGTGGAGGACAACCGTATTTAAAGTAGTCAAAATAATCCTGTAAAGAGTCCTCAGGGATATTTCTCTCTATTGCATTCTTTTTTAACTCTTCATATCTATGTTCTCGTTGTGCTCCAGTTGTAATCTCAACACCTTTCCAAAACAGGTCATATCCAAGTGCTAATTTAGGATTCTCATCGTTCTTCATATGGTAAAAGGCTCTCTTTCTATGCGGGTAATCTATCACAAATACAAATTCACTTCCTGTTTCCTTTTCCATTATTTCTCCCATGGCCCTCTCTTCTTCAGGTGAAAAATCACCATCATCTTTACTAGGTATGCCAGCTTCTTTTAATTTCTCCTTTGCCTCTTCTACAGTCAAGTAGGGGAAATCACCTTTTGGTATGACTACATCAACTCCATATATATCTTTAATTTTTTCTCCATATTTCTCTTTAACCTCTAGAAGCATAGATTTAATCATCTCTTGTTCGAAATGGCACACATCCATGAATGAATCAATGTAGGACATTTCTACATCAAAACTTGTGTATTCTGTTAGATGTCTAGTTGTAAAAGATTTCTCAGCTCTAAAAACAGGACCGACATTGAAAACTCTTTCAAAACCTGCAGCCATGGCCATTTGTTTGTGGAACTGAGGAGATTGCGCTAAATACGCTTTTCTATCAAAATATTTTACTTCAAATACATTTGCACCACCCTCACTTGCAGCATTAATTATTCTTGGAGCTTGTATTTCAGTGAAGTCATTTCTCAAGCAGTAATCTCTGAGAGATTTTGTCATCGTAGTTGCAACTTCAAACAGTAAATGATTTTTCTTTGACCTAAGATCAATCCATCTAAAATCAAGTCTCTTATTTAGCGCTGTAAGGTTATCGGAATGTTCTTCTTCTATGACAATGGGTAGGGGAGTTTGTGCAAGAGAATCGATTTTAATATTTTTGATTTCTAACTCATACCCAGCAGCAACCTGTTTTGCCTCATTTACAATTCCATTAATATCTACAATTGACTCATGGGTAATTTTTTTAACAGAATTAAAGAGTTCTTCTCCATTTCCTATCCAGCAAACAGCTTGAACAGTATCGCTCCTATCTCTAAGAATCAAAAAAATTATTTTTCCTTGATCTCTAATTGTTTCAACTTTACCCCTAACTCTGACCTCTTTACCTAAATTGTTCTTTAGCTCTTTCAAAAGTGTTCTTTTCATGAGAGATGATTATATACCTAAAATTACTTATAGGAAAGATTCTTTTTCCTCTTCCGCAGGGTCATTCTTAATCACAACCTTGTCTTTAATATTGTTGTAATCTATTGCTGGGTAATATATATCAAATTGTCCTGTAGAACCATCATCAAAAACGGCTTCTCCTGAAAAGAGATAAACGGGAAGTAAGAAATTAGATTCCTCTGGTGTTTCGTAATACACTATTTTTACATCGTAAATAATTCGAAAAGTTTTAACATTTCTTTGATTATATCCTGAAACAAAATCACCACCCTTTTCATAAAGATATGCTAATATTCCATTTCTCTTTTCAATTTCATTTTTTGCAGTACTGGTTGGAATTAAGGGGTATGTTCCACAGGCATCTAAAGATACTGGCCAATAGGTATATTCTATTCTGTAAGTTGAATTTAGTCCTCCTTTTAGTTTTCCTTCTTTGTTCTCTGGTCCAATGAATACTGAGATATTTGAGAAATTTGTTCTTGGGAGTACGATTCCTGTATTAAAAGTATAGTATTCGATTACTTTGTCATTGATAGTCTTTTTTGTTTTGGTAGGTTCTTCTCCAGTCACATTTTGAAAATCCTTTACCATTCCTTCAACTCCCGTTATCTTGCTTGAAAGGGTTATGATAGATCTCTCTCTGAAGAAATCTACACGTACAAGATCCGCCTCGCTTTTAGAACCAGCTAATCTAAATGAACCATCAGGTTGGATGTTCAGGTAAGTTACCTTAATATTATTTGACAGATATTCATCTTGGGTGTCGATTAAAGAGTTTGAACTTAACACATTAAGAGCAGTTGATTTAGCACTCCCTTCATCAGGGACTGAACTCTCCCCCGTTATTTTCTTTACTTGAGCGGGATCTGTATCAAGAACAAAATTCTGATTTTTTGCATCAATTACTAAGGTTCTTTTGTTTAAAGTATCTTTCCATGTGTAAACTGTTGAGTCTTCACTTAGTATCACTTTGTCTTTGTCAAACCCTAATTGGCCTGCAAGAGTACTAGCTTTAAACAGTGAGTCAAAATCTTGTGTACGGTTGTTGAATTTGTAAACATTGATAACTGAAGGTAATGTATTTATTTTCCCAGATTTTGTAGCAACTTCAAATTCAGCAATTGACTCTGGAGCAATATCAAGTGTTGGAACGGGAATCATGGCTTTTTGAAGAAATTCTTCTCCTTTCTCTGTGCAACCGTAATTAGGATTTAAATATTCTTCTGGACGAGGTGGCTTTCTTGTTAAAATAACAAAAAGAATTATTGTAATAAATACTCCCCCGACTGCCGCTATCACACCGAATCTTTTCGTCCAAAAGGATGCTTCTGTTAATGTCATGATATAATATTACCACAAATTGAACGAGTATCAATTAAAATTTTTAAACAAACCTATGAGAACAGTAGAACAGAACAAGGAATTGGCAAATTTACTTTTTCCAAACGTGAAGGAATCAGTTGAGGATGTCTTTAATAAATACCAAAAGAGAAATCTAAAAGAAAACCAGATGGTAGTTAGATTTGCTCCGAGTCCGACAGGATTTTTACATATAGGAAGTGTATATACAGGGATGGTTTGTACAAAATTAGCAAAACAAACGGGTGGTGTTTCAATTTTGAGAATTGAGGATACAGACAAGAAGAGGGAGATAGAAAATGGTATTTCGATGATTGTAAACGGTTTGAAAGGTTTTGGAATATCCTTTGATGAGGGACCATCGGATGACTCTACACAAAAAGGGAATTATGGACCCTACATTCAGAGCCAGAGATTGGACATATACAAAGTATTTGCAAAGGATATTGTCTCAAATGGTAATGCATATCCTTGCTTCATATCAGAGGAAGAGCTAGAAGAAACGAGAAAGAAGCAGCAGGAAGAGGGAGTAAGAACTGGTTACTATGGTAAATGGGCAAAATGGAGAGAGGCAAATATGGATGAGATAAAAAAGGAACTTGAGAAAGGGACACCATTTGCGATTAGATTGTATTCAACTGGAAATATTGAGAACTCATTTGAAATGAAAGATTTGATTAAAGGAGGTGTAACGCTAAGAGAGAATGATATGGATTCTGTTCTTCTGAAATCTGATGGATTCCCAACATATCATTTTGCTCATCCAATAGATGATACATTAATGGGAATTACCCTAGTGACAAGAGCGGATGAGTGGTTTGCATCGGTTCCTTTACATTTTGAGATATTCAAGAAACTTGGTTTGAAACAGATTCCTTATGCTCACTTCTCTCCACTAATGAAGATTGATAACGAAGGGAAAAGTAAAAGAAAGCTAAGTAAAAGGAAAGATCCTGAGGCTGATGTAGCATTCTACATTGAGCATGGATATCCAAATGAAGCAATTCTGGAATATCTTTTAACGTTAGCCAACTCAAATTTTTACGATTGGAAGATTCAAAATCAATCGAAATCTGATGATGAATTTGAATTAAAGATTGAAAAATTTAATAAGGCTGGAGCTCTTTTTGATATCGTAAAGTTAAATGATATGTGTAAAGATTACATCTCAACACTTTCAGCACAGGATGTGTATTCAAAGTCATTAGAATGGGCACAAAAGTATGACTTGGAATTAACAAGACTTCTTGAAGAGAACAGGGAGTATTGTATCAAGATTTTTGATATAGAGAGAACAGGTCAGAAGATTAGGAAAGATATTGTTAAATTTGAAGATGCAAAAGAGCAACTTAAACTTTTCTTTGATGAGTTGTTTGAGGATGAATATGAGAATATTGAAGAAAGAGTTAGTAGAGTAATTCAAAAAGAGATTCTTACTGAGTACAAAAAAGTTTTCTCTGTTGAAGAAAGTGACGCTGAATGGTTTGAAAAAGTAAAACAGATAGCTGAAAAATTCGGTTTTTGTGCAGATAGAAAGAAATACGAAGAGAATAGGGAGAAATTCAAAGGAACAGTAGGAGATGTTGCTATGGTATTGAGAGTTGCAATTACGGGAAAGACGAAAAGTCCTGATTTGTATCAGGTAATGAAAGTTTTGGGAAAAGAAAAAGTCATGCAGAGGTTAGAAAGATATATTTTGAAAATGGTATAATCAAGAATGTTCTTGCCGGATCGTCTAATGGTAGGACGGCGGTCTCTGGAACCGTTAATTCTAGTTCGAATCTAGGTCCGGCAATAGTATTTACCAATTATTTTCCCCAAAGATATGGCCATATTATTGCATCTAACACACCAGTATGTATGCAGAACCAAAACAATCCTATCAGGGAGGCGATGTAGAAGCCCCCTGTATGTTTAGGAGATATTTTGAAAAGTGCCAAGAACAGACCAATCGATGCTAAAGCAACGAGTACAAGTACCAACCTCACAGCAAACCAAATTAATGTAGTTGGATTACTGATATAGAGATTAACTAAGGGCATCCAAAAAGATGAGGCTAACAAAAGAATTGCAAAAAGTACAGAGTATAGTTTTTCTCCTAACAGAATAGTATTACTCAGAGTCCCTGAGCCTAACCCTTTTATTATGTAGAAAAAGAATATGAAGTATGCAACAGCACACACAAGCATTGAGATGCCATACAAGGACCTTGTTTTCCCCAAAGAGCATTAGCACCTTTTCCTCCTTTGAGACCGAAGTAGTAACTTCCTAATACCAGAATACCTCCAACAATATTTATGGCTAAAAGCCATTTTTGATTATTATTCATGTTTATTTTTAAAAGAATTATGGTCTAAGAGTTCCACCAAATACCTGCCATGCAAGTAAAGTTTTTGCAACAAGACTTAGAATAATATATGCTCTCTCTCCGTAAAGATAATCTTTCCACTTACCAACCTTTTTGTATTGTAAGAACATATTGATTGCGAAACTGTTGAAGAATAGAAAAATAGATACATAAATCCAGTAAACAAAAGTAGGGATATTACCACCACCAAATTGTCGAGCTCCGTATACATAAACTGCAAATACAATCCAAGGGATAATACCTGCTAAACTACCAATGATAAAATCTAACCATTTAATTTTCTTTTCTCCCTGATTGTGAATTTCCATTGCTAAACCTGTGAGATTCATAATTGCATCTAAGAAGAAGATCATGATTAAACTTGAAAGATCGTATATCCCAGAAAGAAGACTGATTGCAACCATCATTACACTTGCACTTAATGCATACTCGAACCACCTTACCTTGTTAATTCCTTTCTTTAAGTCACTCTCATATCTTTCTCGGTAGATAGTCGCTATAAATAGATGCGCCATAGAACTTAGGAAGAAGAATAGTGCAACAAGCCAAGCAAGATTTACTGTGAATAGTTGCTCCGAAGCCGGAAGAAGTTTAGAAATTGTCTGGTCAAATTTGAGGAAACTTAATGTAATAGGAACGACACCTTTATCTGGATCGCTTAGCAATAACACTGCAATTGCCTGAATGAAATGTAAACCGCCCATAATGAAGTTGAAGCGATTTAACCCTTTTAACTTACTGTCCATAAAAAAATAACGTAAAATTATATATAAATACTATTTGATATTTTATACGAATAGCTTATTTTAAGCAATAAGGTTTATTCAGGAAGCTCCTTGTAGTATAATAATTTAGGTTGTAGAAATAAAATAATTGAGTCATTAATTATGCCTACTGAACATCAACCAAGTTTTGATGAGTTTGCAAATGATAATCTAAAGGAGGGTTTCTCCAAAGATACAACGATGCATACTAATACTGTTAATTTTCTTAGTTCTCTTGATTTGGAACAAGAGGTAATGCCTCTTGTTGAGATTGTTGCGGAAAGAAGAGCGTTCGATTCTTTACAAAAAATGGAAAGAATGAGACCTAGGATAAACGAGTCAATATCAGATGTAAAAAGAAGTGAAATGGTGTTTCTGGCAAAAGAAGAAATAACTGAACAAGGTCATTATATTCCCGTGGGAGGTCAGTACTTTGACAACAAACTTGGCTTAATTATGCTTCATCAGGAAGTAGGGAAGAACCATCAGTTAGATAATAATTTTTATATTACAAGGCATGTCCTAAATGAGTCTCCTGGAGGAAATACTTATAGTTCAATAACATTTATGAAATTCTCTCTTAAAAATTCTCAAGATGAAGGAGTGCTCCTGACAACTCTTAACCAAGGCGAAAAAAAACTTCCCTTCTTTAAAGATATAACTGGAAGATTTTCATTAAACCCTGATTTTTCAAGAGTTCAAGAAAAGAAATTTCTTGGCAATATGGAAATTTCTAAGATGGTTAAAGAATATATCTCCCAAAGGAAACCTGACCAACAAATACTTAATAATATTTATAGGTTGATAAGACAGGCAAAAAAATATGATGAATATCCTTATTAATTATTTTTGTGATATAATTTTAAAGCGATGAACCAGTAATCACTGGGGAGCTAGGGAAAGAACATATATCAATAGATATGTCATTAGAATCCCAAACCGTAAAGGTTATGAGGGAATATTAGAAATAATATTCTAGAAATAGGGTGGTAACGCGAGACTTTCGCCCCTTTGCAAATTGTAAAAGAATTCTTTTGCTTTTTGTAAGGGGGCTTTTTTAATATATATTAATTCAAAATAATTGTAATGTAATGAGTAAGAAAAGTTTAAAAAATGTAAATGCAAATCAAGACTTTGTACAGATGGAGAAAGACATTCTAAAGTTTTGGGAGGAAAAAGAGATTGAAAAAAAGTATTTAGAAAGAAATAAGAAAGCCAAAAGACACTTCTCCTTTATAGATGGTCCAATTACTGCAAATAACCCCATGGGTGTACATCATGCGTGGGGTAGGACTTATAAAGATATAGTTCAAAGGTATAAGAATATGCAGGGTTATGAGCAAAGATTTCAGAACGGATTTGATTGTCAGGGACTTTGGGTAGAGGTAGGAGTTGAGAAAGATTTGGGTTTTAATAGTAAAAAAGATATTCAAGACTTTGGTTTGGATAATTTCACTAATGCTTGTATCAGTCGAGTAAATAAATATTCTGGAGTTCAAACAGAACAGTCCAAAAGATTAGGTATGTTTATGGATTGGGAAAATAGTTACTATACTATGTCTAAGCAAAACAATTTGTATATCTGGCATTTTCTTAAAATCTGCCACGAGAAGGGATTGCTTTACAAGGATAGATCTGCAACAACCTGGTGTCCTAGGTGTGAGACAGGACTTTCTCAACATGAGCAAGCAGAGGGTTACAAAATTGTTAAAGATACATCTGTATTTGTTTTCTTTAAGTTAAAGTCAAGTAAGGGAAATTCAAAAGATGAATATGTCTTGGCTTGGACAACAACGCCTTGGACTCTTTCTTCCAATGTATTACTTGCTGTAAATTCCCAACTTCAATATGTCAAAGCCAATATCGACGGAAAAACAGTATATTTAGGTGCTGATGGTGCTAAAAGGTTGAATATAAAGGATGCTCAAGAAGTTGACATAAAAGAGTTAATTGGAAGAGAGTATGAATCTCTGATGGATATTCCTGCTCAAAAAGGTATTAAACACAGCATTGTCGAGTGGGATTTGGTTGATGCAAAGAGTGGTAGCGAAGTAGTCCATATCGCCCCAGGTTGTGGTCAAGAAGATTTCGAATTAGGAATCAAACTTGGATCAGATATCATCTCTCCAATTGATTCTACTGGTCACTTTACAAAAGGATTTGGGAATCTTGATGGTAAATATGCTCATGATGTCTCAGAAGAGGTAGTTGATGATTTAAGGAAGCAGGGATTACTTTTTAAAACAGAAGAATATGAGCATAGCTATCCTCATTGTTGGAGATGTCAAACAAAATGTTTGTTTAGATTAGAAGATAACTGGTTTCTAAATGTATTAAAGATAAAGGATGAGTTAAAAGAGCAATCTAATACGGTCAGATGGAATCCAGAATATGTGGGAAAGAGAATGGTTGGTTGGTTAGAAAGTATGGGTAACTGGATGATTAGTAGAAAAAGATTTTACGGCCTTGCATTGCCTTTCTATGAATGTTCAGAATGTAATCATCTCCATGTTGTTGGGAGTCTTAAAGAACTAAAGCAATTAGCAGTTAAGCCCGAGTTAGTGGATAAATTGGAAGATATACATAGACCATGGATAGACGAGATTGAGATTAAGTGTCCTGAATGTGGAGCCAATGTTAAAAGAGTTCCCGATGTGGGAGATTGTTGGTTAGATGCTGGGGTTGTACCTTTCTCTACACTTAACTACCTTGAGGACCGAGAATATTGGGAAAAATGGTATCCTGCCGATTTCATTACAGAAATGATCGAACAGGTTAGACTTTGGTTCTACTCAATGCTTGTATTCGGTACGGTCCTAGAAAAGAGAGTCCCATACAAAGAAGTAATGTGTTTTGCAGAACTTAGAGATGAGAATAATGAAAGAATGAGTAAAACGAAACCAAACTATGTAAAGTATGATGAAGCGGCCGACAAGGTTGGCTCGGATATTTTAAGATGGAACTATGCATCGGCCTCTGTAGGAGCAAATATGAGGTTCGGTTGGTCAACATTGGAAGATGTACGAAGAAGGTTTTACATCCAGCTTTGGAATTCCTACAATTACTATGTAACCTATGCAAAATTAAATAATTGGGAATATGGCAAATATGATGTTAAGAAAATTACAAATTTAATGGATAGATGGCTTGTTTCAAAAACACAAAAATTAGTAATGGATGTTTCTAAGTCTCTTGATTCATACAATATGGCAACAGCATCTAGGGATATAGAGGAGTATGCCAAAGATCTTTCTCAATGGTATATCAGAAGGTCTAGAAATAGATTTAAAAATGGAGATTTAAATGCAATAGGTACTTTACACTTTGCATTGATGACTTTGTCAAAGCTTTTAGCTCCTTTTCTTCCGTTTCTTTCTGAAGAGATATATCAGAATACCGTTGTAAATTTAGGATTAGATTCTAAAGAATCTGTTCATTTAGAAGATTTCCCAATTGTTGGGGAAAAGGATTTCGACAGTAAGGTATTACAAGATATGGATATGGCTAGAAATATTGCCTCTAATGGATTAAAAATTAGAGAAAAAGTTAAAATGAATCTTAGACAACCACTCTGTATGGCTTTTGTTAACGTCAAAGACGAAGAATTAAGAGAAGTCATAAGGGAGGAGATAAACGTAAAAGAAATCTTCTATTCTTCCGAACTTAATTCTGGAGAGGGTATAAATTCAGAAGGAGAAGGAGAGACTTCTGTATCAATAGATTGTAATTTAACAAGTGAATTAAAAAATGAAGCTTTAGTAAACGAGTTTTTGAGGAAGTATAGGGATTTAAGAAAAAAGAAAGGCTTAAAAGTTGGGGACTTAATCACTCTGTATTTAATTATTGAAGACAAGAAAACAAAAGATGTATTGCAGGAGTATGTAAACAGTAACTTCTCTGATTTTAATGCAAAGAAAATTATTTTAGATGATAAATCAGTTTCTGATTCTGAAATTGAAGTAATGGGAATAAAAATTGGAGTTGGGATTATTTAATTTTTTACTTTTCTTTGATGGTAGAAAAAGAATTAATTGAACTTTCTCCTGAGGAAAGATTAAAACAGTATTTAGAAGAGAAAATAAACAAGATTAAAGAAGCGGCAATTGTTTTAGATGTATACAGAAAAGATTCGACTCCCGAGCAATTACTAAATAGTGTATTAGACGAATTAGGTGACGAGGGAGAGGATGATGATGAATCTACTTTTTTTGAGAAAGTAGAAAGAATGGAGGATATACTTTACAGTATTGATGATTTCGAAAAGGATTAATCTTTGCTGATTTCTACTTCTATACCTGTTATCTCGCTAAAATTCTTGGAAGCTGTCTTTAATGAAATACCTCCTGAAACTGCAAGCTCACCAACAATATTCTTCATTGCATTCTCGAGTTGTTTCTCAATACTAATTGGGATTAATCGGCCTTCCTTCTCTCGAGTTTTCTTGACATGATTACAGTACTGAATAATCTTTATTGAATCATCAATTGAAGAACTTTCCTCAAGCTCCTTAAATGTATTAAGCATGATATTGAAATCCTTCATCTTTGGGTCAACGAAGGGTGTCTTTTTTAAGACAGAAATCTTACTTTTGATGTCTTTTGTAGAAAGTATTGGCCTAATACCCAAATTATCAATGTTATCTACTGGCGAAGATATACTCAAAAGGTTTGTTACAAGTTCAAATTCAAAATATCTTTTTTTCTCTCCATTAAATTCAATTTCTTTCTCTTTTTTGATCCAACCTGCACCGTGAGATGGATAGAAAACCTTTGAGCCAATCTTGAAATTCATACTTGAGTATTATTATCTTAATACTACATTATACCACAAAAATGATATACTTAACCTATGAATATTCTTTTAATCGGAGGTGGTACAGGAAGTACAGTTGTAATTGAAGGGTTAAAGAAACATAAAGATTTAAACCTATCTGTTATTGTAGGAATGATGGATGATGGGGGAAGTAATGCGGCAGTAAGGGACGAGTTTGGATTACTGCCATTAAGTGATATTAGAAAATCTCTTTTAGCATTGTATGACAGTGGGAATGACGAGGTATTAAGGAAGCTTTTTTTGTATAGATTTTCAACAGGAGAGGGAATTAAAGGGCATACTCTAGGAAATCTTCTCATGGTTGCCATGTCAGATATCTTAGGGAGCGAGGTTGAGGCGATTGAGATGTTTAAAACAATCTTTGGAATAAAGGGAGATGTGATTCCTGTTACTTTAGATAACTCCAGGTTAGTTGCCGAATATGAAGATGGAGAAATTATTGAGGGAGAACATCTTATTGATGAGCCAGAAGACGATAGAAATATTACAAAATTTTACCTAAAACCCTCGGCTAAAGCTAATCCAGATGCTTTAAGGGCAATTGAGAGGGCCGATTTCATTATATTGGGTCCTGGAGATTTATATACAACTACATTAGCAAATATTGTCGTAGATGGTATTAAAGAAGGGATTCAGAGAAGTAAAGCAAAGGTAATTTGTATAGGCAACCTAATGAGTAAGAAAGGGCAAACTAGAAATATTTCTCAGAGTGAATATTTGCATATAATGGAAGAATATATTGGTAAAAAGGCTGACTATGTATTGATTAATAATGGAAAGATACCTCAGAAAGCATACTCTAGATATGTTAAAAAGGGAGAGCATATAATTGAAGATGATATTACAAAGAAATCGACACATGGGATAGTAATAAGAGCTGATATGGTTGCTACAACGCCAGTTATTAAAGATAAAGGAGATAAGCTGGAAAGAAGTCTTGTAAGGCACGACAGTAAAAAACTAGATAGGGAGTTAAACAAAATCTTCTATTCCGAAAGTTCTGTTTTAGGTAAATTATTTAAGAGATTTTTTTCCTATTACAAAGATTAATCCTTCGTCTCCATTCTTGTCTTCCTTAATCTCAAGTTCAAAATGATTTTCAACTAATAATTTCATTGTTTTATTAAACCGGTTTTTATTTATCGGATGATATTCAAATACAAGATTTTGAATAAATTCAATTTTTCTACTTTCGACCAACTCTTGTAAAATTTCCAACTCCGCACCCTCAACATCCATTTTAAGTAAGTCACATTTTGTGTTTAGATATTTACTCAACTTTTTAACTCTGACCTTAATTGGTAATGTTTTCTGTTTTCCATTCCATGCATTTGGATGAAATGAAGAAGTGGAGAATGCATTTGAGTCTGAAGAGTCTATGTAAAGGAGCCTTTTACCTTCTTTTAATCCTAAGCCCACATCGTGTACCTCAACTCCAATTAATCCGTTTTGAATAATATTTTCCTCAAGCAAAGGAAAGACATTTGGATTAGGTTCAAACGCTATAATTTTAGATTTTGGAAATTTCTTTTTAAAGTAAAGAATACTTAGTCCTATATGTGATCCAACATCAATGATTAATGGGCTATCTTTCACAAGTTCAATTTCATATATTCCATCTGAGAAAATCTCTTTATCAAGAACTTTTAATTCTTCTTTATTAAAATATGTTACTGAGAAATTATGAAGTTTTATTAATTTAGGCATCATAACCTATTATACTCTAGAGAAAATATTATTGAGCAATTATATTCATAACCGCCTGAACCTTACTTGCCCAAGCATCAGAACTTGGAGGACAGTAAGAGTAACTAATTAATCTCGGAGTGGTAAGGCCTTTTGAGTAATATTTACCAATTCCTTTTGACACTGTCCAAATACCTTCAGGCCAATCTGAGAATCCGCTTTTCCCCCATCCCCAAGCATTAAATGGTCTAAAATTCTTTTTGCCTCCACCAGATTCAATTATTGAAATAGCTGCTACAATTCTGTAATCGATATGATATTCCTCAGAGGCATTTACGAAATCTTCTGCGTAATGGGAAAGAGGTGAATTTCTACTTTGTAAATATTTTCTAATTCTAAACACTTTTTCTTCGTGAGCAACTTGTTCATATGGTATAACAATTAACGAAATAGGGTTTGAATCATCAGAGATGTTGCTTACATTTGCTTCTATTGCTATTGAAGAATACTCCCTTGATGTCTCTGCCTTTACAACTGATAGAGGTTTTCTTTCTGTGGAGGTATTTAGTATCAAGCCAACAAAAAGAAGCCCGCTTAAAATGGAAACAACTTTCCTACTGTTTATTGTAAAGTTTTTCATGTTCACTCTGATAATTAATTAGTAGCAATATATATTATACCATTTATTGGCCCATAGTAACAGTTTGTGTAAATGGATAATCAGGATGTGTTAATATTACAGTATGATAAATATTGACATATCTTCTCCTTCATTGAGTTCTAGGCGGCCTAATAATTCAAATGCAAGAAGAGTTCAACAGAATATTAGAAAAGATAGTAAGAAAAAGATACAAATCTTCAAACTTTTGTTCCTTTCATTATTCTTATCATTAGTATTTCTATTTTTTGAAAATAGGAAACAGTTTATACATGCCTTTGAATTCATTGTAAATATTGGTAGAGATTCAACAATTTATGATACATACTCTATTTCTTTTGAAGAAGATGTCCCAGATGAGTTCGTTAATCTAATGAAAGAAAATTTAAGTAAAGTAGTTTTTGAAAAGACCCCAAGATTTGAGTTTAAAGAAAAAAATACTGATTTAGTAATTAGTATGAGCGAGAAAGAGGGAAGCAAAGTTGTTTTTAGCCAAGACTATATTCCTGTAGCTCATTTCTATTCATTGACGACAAACCTAACTTCCGATGAAATAAATTCAAAAAATATCTATATGTTGGATTCAAAATTAGAGACAAATTTAGAATCTAAACTAGGTATTGATATTTCAGTATTAGAGGGTGGGATGGATACATTAGTAGGGAAATTAAAAGAGAGTGATGAGAATATTGGGTTAATTCCATTTGAGTCATTGGATAGTCGAGTGAAAATTATTCCATACAATGATAGGTATTATTTAGATGACCCAGAGGGGGCTGTGAAGTACAAATTTTACTCCTCAGTCGAACCTGAGGATGAATTCATCATTTCTGTAATTTCTCATCATATGGGGAATTCTGGGGGCTCATTTGAAAAGACATCATTAACAAAACTAAATATGGGTGGGGTAGTTGCTGTTGCAAGAAATCTTGCATTCAAAATGGAGGCTGTTAAGGATTACGCGTACCCTGCGAAGGAGATTGGAGATTTCCTAGCTGATGCCGATTTAACTCATTTTTCTAATGAGGTGTCTTTTGTGCCAGGTTGTGTACCTACAAGGAGTATGGCCTTTTGTTCCAGTCCTAATTATATTGAGACCTTTAAAAAGAGTGGTGTAGATATTGTTGAATTGACAGGAAATCATAATAATGATTATGGCACAAAGTACAGTGCTAGTACGATTGAAACATTCAAAGAAATGGGCTGGGATTATTTTGGAGGTGGATTGGATGTAAATGATGCTGAGAAGATTCTTTACAAAGAAGTAAATGGTACGAAATTAGCCTTTATTGGTTACAATTACTATGATACAGCTCAAAACAACCCAGGGCCATTAGCTAGAGAGGGAATCTCTGGAGCTAATTCATATTCTGAAGCTAAGTTAAAGAGAGATATTGAAGAAGCAAAGAAGAATTCTGATATTGTAATTACCACTTTTCAATTTCAAGAGTGCTATTCATATCCCGATGGTGATGTAATCTATCCAATCTGTTACAAACCTCTTTCAGTTCCAGATCAAAGGGGTATTTTCAAAAAAGCAATTGATCTTGGTGCGGATATTGTTGTAGGGACACAGGCTCATCAGCCTCAAACGTATGAGCTTTATGGTGATGGGGTGATATTTTACGGTCTAGGCAATTTATATTTTGATCAGTATATTTGGATAGGTACAAGACAGGGATTAGTACTAACACATTATTTTTATGAAGGAAAACATATTCAGACAAAAGTAGTTCCTATATACATGGATAAGGATTTTGTAGTTAGACTAGCTACAAAAGAACAGGGTGATCTCTTGTTAAAACTTCTTAAACAGGCTAGGGATTAGTTTTTTTCTAGAACTTTTACAAATATCCCCTCTTCATCCTTGATATTTAATTCATCTCCAAAGATATTGTTCGTTTCATCTTTGAAGGTATACTGAAAAAGCCCCTTCTCTTCTTGCCACTGAGCAATCTGTTTTAATTGATTGAATTCTAGGTTTTCTAATATATCAACAGATGTTGTTCCTTTATTCGAAAATACTGAAGAAGGTACAAGGGTCCACCCCAGGCTTTTAAGAACATCGGATGGAGTCAACCTGTATCCTTTGATTGTGAATTTTGTGTCATGGAGAGCTGAAATCATGTAAGACTTTCCTGAATCAAGTGCAAAATCGGTACCATTAATTTTCCCATTTTCATATTTCACTACTTTTACCCATACACCACTTTTGAATTCTCCTACTGCAATAATTCTTTTGTCTGATATATTGATTAAATCATAGGCACTTTTCGGTATTAGAGGATTATCGACATCGATTATTTCGAGAGGATTTATGAAACTTATTCCTTCTCTAATAACATATTCAGTGCTTTCTATTTTACAGTTTTCTTTGCTTATGTCTGAACGTAATGTCCCAGAACAATCATATGGCATTTTCATAGAAAGGGATTTGTTGTAGTAGCAACAGGTACTTTCTGTTTTAATTACCTTTTGATCAATAGTACAAGTATATCCATTGTCCGCATCTTTTTTTACGGTTTTGTTGTCCCAGTAACAGATGCAACCTTTAGAATCTCTGCAGTAAAGGTCTTTGTCTGTAATTTCTAATATGGTTTTCTCAGGTGTTGGAGGTTGAGGTGGTTCAGGGGGTGTGGGTGTTTGATCTGTACAAACAAGCCCGCAAGCAACATCTTTAAAGTAGTTTTCAGTTTTTATTGTTCCTTTAAAACATTCACATCCTCCAACATCTTTACAAGTTTGACCAACCAAAATATCTTCTTTCCCGGGTTTATTATCTTGCCCTGTGCAGGTAACGTCAGGATCTGGGTCTGGATTGGGATCAGGGTCTGGATTGGGATCGGGGTCAGGATTGGGATCGGGGTCAGGATTGGGATCAGGTGGTTCTGGATTTGTTCCTGTAGGGTTTCCATTACAATCTCTATATACACTATTTGTTACCTGTTTTGACCTGTCACAAGCACTTGAGCTTTTAGATACGTTCCAAGGCCAACTTGGAAGAGTCCCATTTGTCAGAAGATTGTAGTAGGTCCTAATTTTTGTAATATATGCTTTTCCACCTGCAATATTCTCATCGGTACAGTATCCTTTAGCGTACTTTGTAGCCCATCTTTCTTCCTCTGTAAGACCTTTGTCTGTGCAGTAGCCTGAGATATAGTCGTCTGCCATTTGTACATCAATCAGTCGTCCAAGTTGTTTAGTAAAATCTCTGCTAGGGATAATACCCTTTGGATCATGTATTCCGAAATCCTCTACATCGGGCCATCGTGCATACATACTTACTCCGGATTCAGCAAACCACAAAGTAAGGGGAAGTGCAGGATTGACCCCTGCTTCAATGGATTGACAATACACATCAGAGTAGCACTCCTCGGTGTGGTCTCCCTTACATGTATAATAACCAAGGTCAATAACTCGTTGAATTTGTTTGTTAGTTGGAAGATATTGATTGTTGAGGATATTAATATTTGTTTTACAATTTGGTCCGCTTTCTGCATATACAGAAGAAGTAATTCTTGACAAACTGGATTTGAGCTCTTCGACTAACATTTCTGAAGGAATATATTGGCCATATTCGGAAACAGTATAGTCCCCTTTTAAATCAAGAGCCCAAGTTCCATGGTAGGATGTATATACCATATTTTTCTTACCTTCATTATCAATAAGAAGGAAATTTCCTCTTTCAGTATCCCCTGTTTTTATTACTGGTAGTTCTACTTTTGTACTATCTTCTTCTGTAGTAAATTCAAAATTGAAATCCCATATTTTTTTTGGAGATTGAATTCGGAAAATGTATGTTGTGTTTGCTTGCAGTCGAGATAGTGTGGCTTCGTAGAAGTAATTCTCCTCTTTAATGTTTTTGTAAAGGGATGAACCAATAACAGGAATGTAAGGTGTGTTTTTCTCCTTTTCTTTGTAAGAGAGTATGCTGTAAACACCCTCATTGTTTTTCCAATATATTGTTGCATCTGTTGTCCCAATATTTGTTACTACAATATCTGTGGGTTTTTCTTCTTGGATTTGGAATAGTATGTAAATATATGTCAAAAGCAAAGAAGACAAAAAGAAAATTGAAATCGTAAACATAAACTTTACTACCAATATATTCTTCTTATTCATCCGTGATTAATAATATCAGATAGTTCTACTTGTGTATATCATTAATTTGGTTCTAGGTCAGAGAAATCTCTTAACTCTTCCCATTTTTCTTCAAACTCATTTCGAGATGTAGCTTCTTTAACAAACTTATCATATTGGGAGTGGGATTTTATTCTTCTGTAATATTTAACGGGGCACCAATATCTCTCAGTCCTTGCACCTATTTCAGTACAGAATCTAAAGAGGTTGTTTACATAGCTACAATAAAGACAATTAAATTTCTCAAGTGGATTAAGTAAACTGAATAGCTTTCGGTCATATACAAAGTATTCATTCTGTTTAACTGTTGGTATCCCATACAATCTAAAACAAACTTGTTGATATACTTGAGAAAAGATATGTAATAAAACGGTCGGAATAATCATTGAATATATGAATGGGATACTGAGGATGTATTTGAAATTGACTTTTACATTAGGAAATTTGATTCTTTTGATTATTTCTCTTTCTTCAAGTATCTTGTTCATTTGTTCGTCAAAAGTTTCACCGACCTTATGTTTTAATTCTATTAGCTTTATATATGCTTCATTCTTTTCAGATAATTCTGAAATACTTTCTTTTATTTTCTCTAGAATGTTTTCTTTCATAATTTGTACTTGAAAAAGTTAGTGTTTTTATATTAAATGTTCTTATCTGAATTTTCTTGTTCTTTTTTCCCCCAACTCCATTTTGGACTAGGTCCTTTTTTATACGAGATAATTAAGAGTAAAAGTGTTGATAAAATAATTAGTGCAACAAAAGCAAAGTAATTGGACGGGCTAATTTCTTTGGAGGTGTTTTCCAAATTAGAAGATACAAATATAAGAAAAGCTATGTAAATAATAACAGTAAGCCACCCTTGCCATGTCACAGGAGTCCATCCAAACCCGAATGTTTTTCTTTTGAACCAATAGTTTGATTTAATGTTACTCATAAGTCATTATTATATCAGATAAAAAAATACCTTGCTTG
>CAZGKK010000004.1:0-27186 GCA_964526165.1 uncultured Candidatus Saccharibacteria bacterium
GAGCACTCAGTCACATGCTTTTGGCTTTCTTTTCTTTTTCTTGATTTTTTTGCCATTGAAAATGGTGTTCTCAACGTACTTTGGATGCTTCTAATTTTTGGTTTTCTTGGATTGAATGTGATCAATACAATTTTAGTTGTAATTCACAATATCGAATCAAAAAATGAGGAATCTCCCATAAATTAAGTTAACAACAAAAAAGCCTAGTGCTTGTTTTGTATGGTATCCATTCCTACAATCAATAAACAAGTATCTAGGCTTTTTCTTTTCAATAATTCTTTTTTAAGTATATAATTAACCTATGGATAGAAAAAAGTTTTACATAACTACAACTTTACCGTATGTAAATGCAGAACCACACATTGGTCATGCATTAGAATTTGTACAGGCAGATGTGATTGCAAGATACTTCAGAAGAAAGTTAGGCAAGGACAATGTTTTTTTTAATGTTGGAACAGATGAACACGGACTAAAAATTTGGAGAAAGGCACAAGAGGAAGGATTAGATATCAATGATTTTGTAAATAAATATGCTCAGAGATTTAAGGATTTTTGTAAACTTTTTTTAGTCGATTACGATAACTTTTACAGGACTTCCCAACCAGAACATTCTAAGAAAGCCCAATTATTTTGGGAGGCTTGTAACAAGAAGGGAGATATTTACAAGAAAAGGTACTCAGGTAAATATTGTGTAGGATGTGAAAGATTTATAACGGAAAAAGAATTGGTTGATCGCAAATGTCCAGAACATGGAACAATTCCCGAGGATAGGGATGAAGAAAACTATTTTTTTAAACTTACAAATTACAAAAAAGCACTTCTAAAATGGCTTGAAGAAAATCCTGAAGTCTTGAAGCCAGCTCAGAAAAGAGATGAATTAAAAAGCATCGTAAAAGATATCGAAGACATAAGTATTTCAAGATTAAAAGAAAATCTCCCATGGGGAATTGATGTCCCTAACGATCCTCAACAGGTTTTCTATGTTTGGTTTGATGCTTTAACAAACTATGTCAATGTAGTTGGTTATGGGGATGACGAGAAGAGACTGAAGGAATGGTGGCCAGGAGTTCAAATTTTTGGTCCTGACAACCTTCGTTTTCAGGGAGTAATATGGCAGGGAATGTTGTTATCAGCTGGATTGGAGCATACAGAAAAACTCTTGGAGCATGGAATGCTTCTGGGTCCAGATGGAAAGAAAATGTCCAAAACTTTAGGTAATGTAATTTCTCCATTCGAACAAGAAAAAAAATATGGTGCAGAGGTTGTAAGATTCTACCTTCTTTCAGGGATATCAACTTTTGCTGATTCTGCATACAAAGAAGAGGATTTGGTGAATATGTACAATGCAAGGTTGGCAAACAATTTTGGGAATCTTCTTAACAGAGTAATACATTTGGCAAATAGCAAAGAAGTTAAGATATGTGATGAAAAGAGTATAGAAGCTTCCTTCCGAAAAGAGGTTGATGATTTTGTTATAGATATTAATTCCCTCTATGACAATTTTGAGATAGCCTTGGCTTCTGAAAAGATAGATGCCTTGGCAGACTATGGAAACAAATACATTACGCAGAAACAACCTTGGAGCAAGGAAATCTCCTTAAAGGAATGTGAAGTGGTATTAAACAATCTTAGCTACCTGTTAAAAGCAGTAATCTCTATGTATTCCCCTATTATTCCTGAAAGTGCCAAAAAAGCCTTTTCAGCGTTAGAAAAGAAAGAAAAGATTATACTTTTCAACAAGATATTGTAGATATGCTATACTAAAATTGTAAAACTAAAGACTGCCCATGGCGATATCAAATAAAAACAAAAAATCCATTAATCTGTTGGAGCCAGTGTATGCTCCCCATGACTCTTTCACTGTGGCTTACGATTGGTTGGTTAATGTTGGGAAATATCTACTAATCTTTGTCGAGATTGTTGTTCTAGGTGTTTTCTTCTCCAGATTTATCCTAGATAGACAAAACGGCAATTTAGATGAGGAGATAGAGAAACAAATTTCGCTTCTTAGAACTGAACCATGGGTAAGTAACAATATTATTTACGCTCGTTACCAAAAATTATTAACTGACATAAAGAATGTCAAAAATGGTCAGATTCTCAATTCGAGTATAGTTAGTGAAATAGTGAGTGGTATCCCAATTACGTTGACTTTAAATAGCTTCTCCTTAAGTGAATCTATAGTAAGTATGAATTTTAGTGCGACCACTTTAGAGGAAGTTAAAATATACGAATCCGCGTTGAAAGAAAATGAGCGATACTCAGATGTTAGTTTTAGTATCTCAAAAGATGATACTGAAATTACAGTAGGTGTCACATTTAACTTAGTTGGAAAAGAGGAATAATGGACAGTAAAAGATCATCTCTTGGTCTAATAACAACAATTAAGGAGTCAAAAGAAAAGACTAATTCGTATATTACTATTGGTTTTACTCTTGTTATCATTATTCTTCTAATTGTCTTTGCAATTCGACCTACAATCACGAAGATTGTCAATATTAGGAAAGAAATTAAAGAGAAAGATAGAATATCAAGATTACTTGATGATAGAATTCAAACATTATCCGCTCTTGATAATGAATTTCAGGAATCAAAGGAAAAATTTGAATTTATGCCTCTAGTTTTTCCAGAATCAGAAAGATATGTTTTGTTATTATCCAACATTGAACCTATCGTAAACAGAAATTCTTTTAAGCTTTCTTCTCTAACTTTTGATAAGTACGATGGTGAATCTTTCAATATTACGACATCAGTATTGAAACCGACTACCGTACGAATTACAGTTTTGGGATTGTATAGTGATTTCGTTAATCTTCTTAAAGATTTTGAATCATTGCCAATGTATATTGTTATCGATAGGGTTAGTTTTGGAAACAGTAGAACTTCAGAAACCAATGAGGTTTCATTTAGTTTAAATCTAAGAGTTTATAACATTAACGATCCTAAATTTTATTCTTTGAAATAACAATGGGTGAAATCTTTAAAAAATACATTCCTGCAATTCTTCTTCTCCTTGTTGTCATTTTAGCTTGGGCTGGTTTAGCTTTCATTCTTGATACAAAGGATTCTAAAGAAAACATTGAGGAAGGAATTTACAAAACACCCTTGAATAAAACATTTTCCAAAGAGGAACTTGAAGAAGTATTCGAGAAAACTTCTCAAAAAATGCCTGTTTCACCTAAAGAGTTTTTAAATCTTAAGAATAAAGATTAATCAATGTAATCATCAAGTTTTTGTAGAGAGGACTTTTCTTTTAATTTCTTAAGTGCTTTTGCCTCAATTTGTCTGATTCTCTCTCTTGTTACTCCAAATTCCTTACCCACTTCTTCAAGTGTTCGGGACACACCATCTTCAAGGCCGAATCTTAATGCAAGAACTCTTCTTTCTCTGTCTTGAAGACTGTCAAGAATATCGTGAAGTTGATTTTTTAAATATTCTCCAGTTGCATAGTCTTCAGGGGATTGGGATCTATCATCTGGAATAATATCTTGTAATTTACTATCTTTTTCCTCTCCGATAGGGGTTGAAAGAGAAGTTGGATTTTGGTTAATCTTCTTAATTTCTGCTACTTTTGTAATTTCAATTTCCATCTCCTTTGCAATTTCCTCATCTGTGGCGGTTCTTCCTAGTTTTGTTGCTAACATATTGTTCACTTTGTTGTATTTGTTGATGGTTTCAATCATGTGAACAGGGACTCTGATTGTTCTTGCTTGGTCTGCAATAGCTCTCGTTATGGCTTGTCGAATCCACCAGGTCGCATAAGTTGAGAATTTAAAGCCCTTTTTGTAGTCAAATTTTTCTACGGCTCTCATCAATCCAATATTACCCTCTTGGATAAGGTCTAAAAGCTCTAGATTGGACTTTCCATACTTTTTAGCAATGCTAACCACTAATCTTAGATTCGCGGTAATTAGGAGCTGTGTAGCCTCTTCATCGCCCGCTTCTATCCTCTTTGCCAATATTACCTCTTCTTCTCCAGTAAGAAGTGGAATTCTTCCAATTTCATAAAGGTAGGATCTAATCGCATCTGTAGAAAGGGTTGACTGTATTGATTTAAGAATCTTAATCTTTTTTTCAAGAGTTAATTCTTCTTTTACAATTTCTGATACTGTATCGTCGGGTTCCAATACCTCAATTTCATTATCTTGTAGCTGCTCGAATATCTTATCTAGGAGATCGATATTCTCTTCTATTGTTGGAAAAACATCTAAAAGTTCTTCTTGAGTCAAGAAACCCTGTTCTTTACCCTTCTTAACTAAAAGAGATATTGCTTTATCTTTATTCTCCATTGATTTAGATATGGTATAATTTATATATGGACAGTACAGACACAGTTACAATACAAAGAAAACAATTCTTTATCGATTCTATTGCAAGATTTTGTGATAAATGTGGCACTCCTTACACTGTAGATGATCTTAATATCGTCCAGAACACTGGGATGTCAACGATTATACACTTTTCTTGCCATAATTGTAAGTCAAAACATATTGCAACGCTTGTTTCCCCATTGGGGATAACACAAAGAGTTCCTTTGAATACTGATCTTGAAGAAGTTGAATTGCAGAAGTTTCTTCCCAAGAGAAGCTTTTCTAATCAAGATGTTTTAGATGTGTATGAAGAATTAAAGAAACAATCTGTTTTCAAGGTTTAATTCGGGGTATTCCAAACAATTTTGTACTCCATATCTCTGTTTAATTCGAATCTTCCCGAAAGTTGATTACTGATTGTGTTTAAAGATGCTGGATTACTCAAAACCCAGCTTGGGGGATATGAAATATCAAGTTTGTATGCATGTTTTCTTTCTCCTGCTTGCTTAAAAATATTAAGGTCTAAGAATGTTGTATTTTCTTGTCTCACAAGAGGAAACATCACGCCAGAAGAAGACTTTTTGAGCCTGTAGGAGATTTCTAATGTGGCTGTCTCTTTTATGGGAACATCAAACCATCCACCAATTACTTTAAATCCGCTTTCTTTGTATGTCGAATATTTGTTATCTTTTATCCCTACAATTTTAAGAACCTGAGCATCTGCTGGTATATATATTCTTTGGTAATTTACATAATCTCCTTGGGGGTAAGTGTTTACTGAAGATGTATTTTCAACTGTTGCAGTATAAGCAAAATCAATTGTTTCTTCATCTCTAATTGTTACACTTAAATTTAGATTCTTGTTTAGGTATTGGTTTGCTTTGTTACCACCCCAATTCCAATCAATTGCAATTGGGGCATCGTTGTACTTACTATCTAAGCTACCTGCCCAATTTCTACTATTGAAAAAATTATATGCGCTACTGTTTGCGAACGTAATTTGAAGATGTTTCTCGTCTAAAGAACTAGTTAGAACGTCGCTAATTTCCATAAGTTGTCCTATATCCATGGAGAGCATTTTTTTGATTATTTCGTTTGCCAAATTAGCTAGGAAAGTTGTTTTCTGAGTAGAGCCGGGTGTGAATTCTCTATGCATCTGAAAGACTTTTTCATGAATATTTTGCCCTGTAATTATTTCATCCTCTCCGGGAACTTCTATTCCCCCCCATTTGTCTAGCAGTTTTTGGAAGAAAGTAATGTCAAGTGTAATTATTCCATCTATATCATTTCCTTTTCCTAAATCAGAGACAAATTGCTCAGATGCGACACGAGTTTCTGAGAGATCAGGACTCCAGTTTACTAGAGAGAAAGACCAGTCTTTCAAATTGAGTGCATCTCTCATTGATTCTGGGGGTGAATACTTTTTTCCCTGGACTCTTAAAGTCCCATCTGCATTGTAAATATCATCAACAAAGAGCTCTCTAATTTGTCCTCCTTCTAATCCAATTATTCCATAGCTGGTTACCCAGCCACCTGTACTTCTAATTTCGGATTCGTTTTGTAGAAGAACAAGATATCTCTGTCTCTCATCGACACCCAGAATTTCAGGAAGGAATGCAGAAGCTTCTTTGTATGTCTTTGTAGCTTCTTCCGCGGTAATAGCTAATTCCTTAATTTGAACTAATTTGTCTTTTGTAAAAGTTGGAAAAGTATTAACATCGATTTTCTTTAGTATTTCATTAGCTAAAGCGATTTTGTAGGAAGCTTCTTCAAGTTTGTACCTATTCTCTCCAATCTTCTCGAGATAGTCTCGATACTCTCTAGTCGTACTTGCAGTTGAGTCTTCAAAGGATATTGCCGGTTTAAAATCTTTGACATACATTGATAGTGGATAAGTTGTCTCAAGTAGTTCTTGACCACCATCCACTGCATTTTCAGAGGCAATTAATACTTTTGATAGATCGTTGTAGAAATCTTCCTTTCCAGCGATTGAAAACATCCACCCCATATTCTCAAAGCTATCAGAGACTCTAGACAGATTATTTTTTACATTTTCTATTTCCAGAGAATTCGTTTCATTTGTTGGTTCTAATATTGTTGAAGAAAGCCTCTTTATCGAGGAACTAATTACCCCTAAACCGATTACGGTTCCAAGTATGGGATAGATTACAAAGTAGGAGAAAACGGCCAGGAATATAGCTAAAAGGATCCCTTTGTAAATACCTTTTGCGGATGGTTTGGAATTCCCTTTGTGTAATTTAATCTTTCTAAAAGGTTCCGTTAGTTTATGTACAAATTCTCCGAGTTTGGTTTTTGTAATTTGAGTAGTAGGTTTTTTTTCTTCTTTTACATCGGTTGAAGATATGTCCCACGATTTGTTTATGTTGTCATAGTAAACCTGTATTTCTTCAACTAGGGCTTTCTCAAGTGTCATTTGTTGAGTCCATCCATATTTCGTAGCGTGTGGTGCAGCAACATAAACATCTTGAATTAGGTAGTTTTCATCAGGATTGTCAACAAACCGAATACTCTGAGCCTCTGTATTTAATTCTAAAAGTTTGTATGCGATTGAGAGTGTTGTGTAGTCATTTTTATTAGCAAGCGTAATTACTTCCCCTTTTGTGCTGTTTGAGAAGGTTAGTTTAAGGATTCCATATATTGCATCATCTTCATGGATAATGTTGTGTATGTCTAAACCGTCCCCCTTTATTGTTATTTGTGGACTTTGTGTAGCTTCGGTAATTAAGTTGTGGATGGTATTATCTTGTACCCTTTCCACTCCATTCCCAATCAATGTTCCGATTCTAATTATTCTTGCATTTATGTTTGTTTTATCTTTAAACTCTGCAACCATGGTTTCACTATATTTTTGTAGCTCAATATTTGAATATGCGGAAGGAGTTGAAATACTTGCTGATTTTGTCCTTTTTGCGAGTTCCCTGTTGAGCGATAGCGATGTTATCAAGGAGAATTTTGCATCATTCTTCTTAACTTGTGTAAGACTTAATTCAAGATATTTTGTTTCTAGGAGAAAATCCTTGCTTTCGAACTCCGATTCTCTTAGTTTATTTTCTTGAACGTAGTAAAGGTAGTCAAACCTGTTTATGTTTTTAAAAAGTGACTCAAAACCTTTAAAATCAAAAAAATCTACCAAGTCAGATTTTTTGAGCTCTGAAATATATTTTTTTGTTTCAGATGTAAATTTGTCAATTAATACAACATATCCACCCTGTTCTACCAAAGTTTTAGCGATTAGATATCCCACACGATTACCTCCATGAACAATTATTGTTATGGGGGTGCTCGTTTTTATCTTGTTAAATCGAAGGTTGTTCATCTTTTTTCGTTTCTAAAATATCTAAAGAAATAGGAATAGGTAATTGGTAAATTTTTAGATTTAGTTGATATCCCTCTCTAATATTAACAGGGATTTCGATTCCTTGATAGCCATCACTTTCTACTTTAACTTTCTGCTCTCCAGTGTTAAGTTCAACATTCAATAGCCCGGTTCGGTTAACAAATTCTCCATTAATGTAGATTTTTGCATCTTCCGAGTTTCCCGTGATAGTTAGGTATCCCTTTTTAGGAGAGGTGTTTAGGGTTGAGTAAAAGAGAATTGAGCCATGGAGTAAATCTTCCGGTCCAATCTCTATATCCATCCTTGCTGTTGTATTTTTTGTTAGCTCAATGTTGAATGAGTGTTTTTTGTAAAAAGAATCTTCAGGGGCAATTTTTTCCATCTCGACAAGGTATTTTCCTTCAGGAAGATCTTCAATTGTTACTGGTGTCTCCCCGTAATCTTTCCCATTTACCCAAATTTTGGCCTTCCCCCTTTGAGTAACAATCTCAAGTGTAGTGTTGTTGTAAAATTGGTTTAGAAAAGGTAGCTGTCCTATGAGTTTTTTGGGAGGAAAGAAATAAAAGAGAACCGAAATTGTAAGAATCGAGAAAAGGATTAGGATGGCAGTTTTAAACTTTTTCATAAAATCATTATATGGAGAAGTTGGGGATTTGTCTATCTTAGATTAATAGGAGAATCTAGATTCTGGTGACTCTTTGTTCTCTTCTTTTTTTTCTTCCTTTTTCGAAGCTCGGATGTTGGTATATACAAGAATGCCTATTGCAAGGGCAATTACCAATACAATAATGAAATATCGTATTGCCCCCGTAGTAAGAATCGCAAAGGAACCGAGGAGTAGTGTAACAGCTATTTCTACTAATACAACTTGTGTTCTTGTTAAACCTATTTTAATTAATTGATGATGAAAATGGTCTGGACCATTAATTCTCATAAGCTCGGTGAAGTTTTTAGGTTTGTAGGTTATTAGTCTTTTAATTATTACATAGACAAAATCTAAAAGAGGAATAATTAAAAGGATTAACGAAGTAGAGAGCTTTGCATCTGCAAGTATTGATAGGACACAAATAAGGAAGCCATATATTGATTTTCCCGAAGAGCCAGTCATTATCTTTTGTGGTGGTAGGGCAAAAATAAAGAAAACGACTAAACCCCCAGTTATTAAAATACTAATTGCAGATGAAAAAAGAATTCCGTATCTGGTTGCTATGATAAAAATTAACAGAAAGATAATTATAGAGTTCCCTTCAATTATTCCTGGAGAGCCCGCAGTCCATTTGTAAGCATTAATGCAAGCAATAATCCAAAAAATCATTACGAGATCACCTGGAAATACGAATGATTGTTGAATACCTAGTAATGAAAAATTCCATGAAAAAGCTTCAAGTGGAAGATTTACAATGGAAAGATTCGTTAGATTAATTAAAGAAAAAGCAACTATAATCGAGGCTAGGAGTTGGTATAGTAACTGAGTCTTGGCAGGTAGGTTGAAAATATCATCTAGTGTTGACCCAACAATTAGTATTAAAATAGCTACCAAAATAGGGATGATTGTACTGTCTAATTTGAAAAGAAAGAGAATTGCCAATATCGTAGGAATGGTTATAGCCAGTCCACCCAAAGAGGGGGTAACGCCTTCATGTATTGCTTTTTCCTTGTTGTCATAATCCCTACCGAGTCTTTTCTCACCTGGTTTGTATGTGATGTCATATTTGTTGGCAATATATCCGATTATGGGAGTAAGAATCAGGGAGGAAACAACTCCAATTAAAAAAAGTGGAAAAAATCTGAGGTAATTTGCCCATACTTCTCCAAATTGAGAAAAATCAAAAAGTGATAATAAGTTTTGTAGATAGTTCCCAGCTTGTGTATACATTATGTTTTAATTATCTGAACTAAAATGATCGAGAGGAAAAAAGTTGATATCAAAGCACATATTAAAAGAATTTTAGTCAAGGATTTCTCTTTGTTGTAATTCTGAGAAACTAAAATAAGGGTTGAAAAAACAATTAAGGTTGAGAGAGATGGTATTGAATATATGTATTGTTTTGGAGTTAGAATATCTTTAGGAAAGTTGTAAAACTTAAAAAGGGGAATTAGTGAAGGAAGGCCTTCAAATTTATGAATAATCAAATTAATTTGAAAGGCAACGAAGATTACTCCAAAAACAATTACAGACCAAACTAAGGGATCTTTAAGGAATTTAATTACCTCAAGTTTAAGTACAGCAAAATCAAATTCTCTTTTAGCTTTGTAGAGTTTGTTCTTAAAAGGTTCTTTTATATCCAAATCCAATTGCTTTGGTTCTTCCTTTACATTTAATTTGTTGTCTATAATGTCATTTCGCTTGTTTTTTTCTGACATAACGGATTATATCATTATATTAATCTAATCGTATATTTGAAAAAAGGAAAAGAAATTCTTCAAGCGAGGTGTGTTGAGCTCTTCTTTCAAGCAACTTTTGAATCTTCTCACTCTCGTTTGTAGAAAAAGTGTAATTTTTCAGATTATTTGAGAGTTTCTTACGAGGTTGTTTAAACGATTGCTGTAGAAATATATCGAATCTCCTTTTCTCAGAAAGTTCCTCGAATAATGCTAAAGAATCAGATTTTGGGGAAAAAGATATTAGTGAGCTCATAACCTTGGGTCGTGGTCGGAAAGATTCTGGAGTGATATCAAATATCTTTTTTGAATCAGCATAAATGGCACTTTTTGTTGCCAAGAAATTGTTTTGCGGTGGGTTAGATATATAGTTTTCTGCTACTTCTTTTTGAATGATGAAATAGCAGGCACTGTTAAAATATTCAGATTGAATAATTTTTTCAATAATTTTTTTACTTACATTGTAAGGGAGAGAACCGAAAAAGGTTATTTTCTCACCTGAATTCGTCTTCAAATCTTCAAAATTCCAATCAAGAAAATCAATATTTAAAACCTTACTCTTTGGAAATGATTCTTGAAGTTGTCTCGCCAGGACATCATCTTTCTCAATTAACAAGACTTCTTTCCCTTGTTCATGAAACAATTTTGTAAAATATCCTTGACCTGGACCAATTTCGACAAGGATATCAACTGAATTTGAAAGTACTTCCCCAACAATCCTTTTCGCGAGGTTCTGATTAACAAAAAAGTTTTGTCCTAAAGATTTTTTTGCTTCCATTAATCTACTCTGAAATCCCAAACATTATTCTCTTTCTTAAATTCTTTGTTACACTTTTTACATAAAGCAGAATTTCCATGTATCTCAATTTCTCCTTTACAAATTGGACAGGCAAGAATGTCATCAAATTTATACTGTCCAACTTTTTTGTCATTCTGTTTTTTTACGAGAGTTTCAAAAAAGATACTAGGAGGAAAATTCGAAAAAGAGAAGAGTGATTGTAGTATCTTCTCCCAGAAAAAAAGGAATTCGTCATTGAATATTTTTTTAAAAAGAGGTGACCTGAAAAAAGAACAACCATATTTCTTCACAATTTCAAAATCTTCCAGTTTCAACATATTTTCTACATGGGCCGGATGGTAGTTTAAAAAAATACCTTCTATGTTGTTTTTTGTGCCTTCAGACAAGCTGACGGTAGGTTGTTTGTAAGGATTTATGTTAAAAAAATTCTTTTCTCTTTTTAAGAATGCACGAATTCTAGCCTTGATATGTATCTTGTTAGCAAATTCTTGAACGTATGTTCCATCATATCTCATAACCCTTTCAATCTCCTTGAAATATTCCTCTGGGTTTTCAATGTGGTGAAGTACTCGAACCATTAATCCTCCGTCGAAAACATTTTCCTTAAAGGGCATTTTATATGCATTTGCAGCTATTAAATGAATTCCAGGGTATTTGTTTGTGAGTACTTCGTAGTTGCTTTTGAGTGTTTTAGCCGAATAGTCAAGAATAACGGGATTTTTGTAGCTATTGATATATGTTGGTGTTAATCTTCCATATGACCCACCTACATCTAAGAACCAATTACCCATTTTCTTAGAGAAAATTTTGTTAAGCAAGTGTGTCTCTGAGAGATGTTCATAACGTCTCTTCTGCCAGTATTGGGAGTAGTCATAACTGAAAAGATCGTAATCAGATACATTATTCATTTTTTAATTCTTGTAAAATTTTAGTTATTTTTTGTAGTTTGTCTAAAGCTTCTGTCTTTTCTTCTTCGTTCTTCAATTCTTCACTCATGGCAACCTTGCTAACAAGATTTTTCTGAATATTCTTGTAGTATTTTATCTTAATTTGTCTTATTAAAGAATCCAATTCAATTTTAATCTCTTCTTCTCCTGGAAATTTCTGTATATTGAAAATCATATCCTCGAGTACCTGTTGGGCTTCTGGGTTGTCCTTAAGCTTCTCAAACAGATCTGTTTTGTTAAGGCTTTTGTTTTGCAGAATAATACTGTATATGTCTTTTAATATTTTTTCTGAAATGTATTTATCCTCTACGAGGTATTCTTCTTTTATCTTTTCAGAAAAGAGAATTAATTGAATATATCTTGTTAGAACGGATTCTTTATTGATTGAAAAATACTTTTGTTTGTTAGTTTGGGAAGTATCATTCTGTTGAGGCTTCTTTCCCCTATATTTTATTCCGGTTATTTCTTCATACTTCCTTATGTAAAGGGATTTAGTATTAGGATTCTTAACGGACTCAAGAATTGGGTTGAGAGCTCCCTGTATACTATTAATGTCCTCCAATTTGTTGAAGTCTTTGTCTTTAATAATTTCGGCAAGGATGAAAGAGAATGCTTCGCTTTTGTTGTTTATGATTTCAGGAAGTTTCTTAGGGTCTTTTTGAATTAGTTCGTCAATATCTTTGTATGGAGAGGGTGATGCTGCAAAAGGATTCATATCTAGTTGAGAGGCAAGAACGAAGGCTCTTTTGAGTGCCGCCTTTCCTGCAGTATCGCTATCAAAGAAAAGAAGAATATTTTTTGATAACGGAATTAGGGATTCAAGTTGCTGAGTGGTAAGGCTAGTTCCTAGTGGGGCAACGATATTCTTAATTCCTACCTGATGTGCGGAAATTACATCTGTTGAACCCTCACAAATAATTGAAAGATCTTCTTTCCGAATTTCTTGCCTTGACTCATATTGACCAAAAAGATTGTATGATTTATGAAATATGGGTGTCTCGGGAGAATTCATGTATTTGGGACCGTATTCGTTTCCAGCATTTTGTCTTGCGGTAAATCCTACAACATCACCCCTTTTTGAACGAATGGGAAACATAATTCTGTCAAAAAACTTCTCCTTCATGACTCCTTGTTTCTCTACAAAAAGACCAGACTCAATTAAGGCTTTTTTACTAAAACTCCCTGATTTTTTCAAATTAGCAAGTAAATTGGGATATTTTGGTGAATATCCTATTGCAAATTTTTTTATAGAATCTTTGTTAATTCCTCGGTTAAGAACATACTCAAGTGCTTTTTTGTCCTTCAGGAGTTGATTGTAAAAATACTTTGTTGCTATGTAGTTGACTTCTTTAAGTTCTTTGTATTTTGTATAGGAGGCACTTTTCTTAAGCTCAACTCCAGCTACTTTTGATAATTTTTCTAATGCTTCAACAAAATCAATATTCTCAATTTCCTGAACAAAGTTGAATATATCTCCTGATCTTCCACAACCAAAACATTTGTATCTTTGAATATCTGGGCTAACTATGAATGAAGGTGTTTTCTCTTTATGAAAGGGACAAAGTCCTGAATAGTTCTTTCCGGTTAATTTCAATTTAACATACTTGTCAACGATTTTAACAATGTCAATTCTCTCTTTTATTTCCTCAACTTGGTTGTTTTCCTGCATTATTGCCTATTATACCATTAAAAATTTGACCTATTCACAATTGATTGCATCTCCTTGGACTGTACACTTCAAATCCGCCACTCCTTTTTCGTTGGAAGCAGGCCATGGAACAAGTTGGTCGTTGAAATATACCTTAGTGTTATTTATTCTGCCAGAAACAACATTCATTTTGCTTGTTATATCAAATTCTTGAATTGATGGTTGAACGACTTTCGCAATTTTGTTTTCATCATCAATATCTAGCTTAATCCATGCAGGAGAACCCACGATCTCAACTTTGATTTTGTTGTTGTAAACCCTCGCTGTCTCTTCAACTACCGCTTTCTCGTATGTAATTTTAAGAGTTTCAAGTGATTCCAAAATACTGTTGTTGTTCTTTTTTGCTTTAATAGTAATCAAATTGTTTCCCTCTACAAGGGAAACCTCTTTCTCAAAGTTTCCATTTTCATCAACTTCTGTTACTACATTGTTAATCTCTACTGAGACATTTTTTTCTGTATTCCCAGTTATCTTTAAATTCGCTTCTTGAACTGTGGTTTCATTTTGAGGAGAAAGAATTGTAAGTAGTGGTGGCTTCTGAAACTTGTAAATTTGGAAGCCAAGGTAAACGATTATTAGTAAAGAGAAAAGGACAAGTAAAGAGATTAGTACAGCTTTGGGGGTAATAGAGATTGAACTTTTTCTAGCTTTTCTATCTAAGTACGGAGGAGTGTTTATCTTCTGTTCATCGACTTTTGGATTAGTTCTTCTGTATAGGGCTAAAACTTTCTCTACATCTAGATTCAGGTATTTCGCGTATATTTTTATGAAGCCGGTTAGGAATACTTCTGACTCAAACGGAAAGAATTCGTTTTTCTCAATATATTGCAAAAACCTCTTTTGAATCTTTGTTTCGGATGAGGCTGTGTCTAAGCTTATCCTTGATTTTTCTCTTTTGTTTTTTAATACTTCTCCGACTGTTACCATAGCCAATTCTACTACTTATTCCATATCTTCGATACCCTCGTGTCCAAGAATATCTGATGCAGAGCTAACTAATACCTTTCTTGGTTTTGAACCCTCATCAGGTCCTATTGCCCCTGCATCGTAAAGCTCATCAATGATTCTTGCTGCCTTGTTAAATCCGATTTTCATTTTCCTTTGCAGGAATGAAGCTGAGGCTCTCTGTGTTAGAATTACAATTTCTAATGCTTTCCTAAAATCAGGATCTCTTTGGGAAGAGCTTCCTTTGGTAATATCTTCCGGACCTTGTTCGATAGCAGTTGTTAATCCTGAAGAATATTCGATTTCTTCCTCTTTTACTTGTGACTTAACAGCAGAAACGATATTTTCAGTATCTTCGGTTGCAGTATATGTTCCTTGAATTCTAAGAGATTTTGGGGTCGTTTGATCTTTGTAGAGCATATCCCCATTTCCAAGAAGGGTTTCAGCTCCGGATTCATCGAGGATTACTCTGGAATCTATCAAAGTAGCAACAGCAAATGCCATTCTTCCAGGAATATTGGATTTAATTAGTCCAGTAATGACATCCACAGTCGGTTTTTGTGTAGCTAAAATCAAGTGAATACCGACGGCTCTTCCCATTTGCGCTAGTCTCTGAATCCTAGTTTCAACTTCCATCCCAGATGTAAGCATCAAATCAGCCATTTCATCAATGACTACTACGATATATGGCATGGCTGCGAAACCCATTTTTGTATTGTATTCAGAAAGCTTCTTTGTATGTGTTTGTTTAAGTTGAGTGTATCTTCTCATCATTTCACTTATTACCCAGTCAAGAGCATTTGTTACCAACGAAACATCAGTAATTACAGGGGTTAATAGATGTGGGATACCAGTATATATTCCCATCTCAACTCCCATTTTGGGATCTACCATTATGAATTTAACCTCATCAGGTGTTTTTGTCATCAACAATCCTGCTAAAAGGGAATTAATGGCTACAGATTTTCCTGTTCCAGTAGCTCCTGCAACTAAAAGGTGTGGAATTTTCCCAAGGTCCTTAATCGTTGTTTTCCCCGTAATATCTTTACCAAGTATTAAAGGTAACTCGTATTTGTCTGTATCTTGCCTTAGCTTTTTAATCATATCCTTTGTGTAAACAAAATTCGGCGTTGGGTTTGGAATCTCAACTCCTATAAAGGAGGTACCAGGAATAGGAGCCTCGATTCTTATCGACGCGGTTTGTGAAGCTAGAGCTAAAGCTAAGTCATTACTTAAATTTTTTACTTTGGATACTTTAATCCCTGTACTAATACTCAAAGAAAATCTTAAAACAGTTGGCCCTACAGCTATTGCGACTACCCTAGACTGAATACCGAAATTCATCAAGGTTCTTTGTATTACCAAAGCTTTCTCCTTGTAAAGTTTTTCATCTTGTTTCTGAACCTCTTTCTCTTGAAGAATATCTATATTGGGGAAAATCCAATCAGTATATCTAGGAGCTTTTGGTTCGTCATCGTCTGTGTTCTCTTCTTTGTTAAAATTTGAAATAGAAGAAACTCTCTGTTGTTCATACTGTTTAGAAAAATCATCTCTATGTAGAATCTCCTCAAGTTTTTTTTCAGTATCAATAGGTTGAGTTTCAATGTAAGGGTCTGGAGTGTCATCAAAAGAGTCGTTTTCAGTTTGTATTTTTATTTCATCTTCTTTTTTACTTCCTCCAAATTTTCTGAAGACCGATTGCAACCATGATATTTCCTTGGCTTTTTCTCCATTTGGTTCAGGGATTGAGTCCTCTACGAAGTCTCTAATCTGTTCAAGGGTGGTACCCGTTATAAGAGAGAAGGCTAGGATGAGAATTATTACTATGATTAATATTTCAATCGCTGCACCGAAGACACCATTTAGAGAGATATGAAGGAATTTACCAATCTCTCCACCAGAACCTTTCAGAGAGTCAGGATTCGCCAATTGCTCTGGTTGTTGCCAAAAAGAAAGTAGAATTGAGATACAGGAAGAGAAAAGAAAAATACCAAGGGCTTGTCGAATTGAGATAAATTTTCTTGATTTAAAAAGTAGAAATAGGGATGCGTAAAGCAGACAAATTCCCCAAGGGATTGCTGAATAGCCAAAAATTAACGCAATTGTATTGAAAAGATTTGATTGACTCATTAGAAAAGGGGAGACCATAATTACTAAGCCACCAACGAATAATACCGTCCCGAAGAGTATTTTGCTCTCACTGCTTTTTATTGTTAATTGTTCTTTTTTCTTTTTTCGGGGCATAGTATGAGAATATAATAGGATATTATAGGTAATTTTTCAAAGGTCTTCCAATAATTATATTTTATGCTTTAAAAATTATCGTTAAACACTGAAATTCTTAAATAAAAGTCGTTGACATCAACCAATTATTATAGTATACTTCCCAAAGTCGCTTGATTTTTTGATCAGAAAAGTAGTATTGTATGGGCCTTTTGCCGCCTTTTGGATACCGCTTTATTCAAGTAATATGTTATAACATAACTAAAAATTTATCCTATGTTAAAACCAAAAATTAATAGATCTGGGAGATTAAACCTGGGACTAAGTTATTCAGGAGAACTTGAATTCCCAAATTTAATCGAAGCTCAGATTAATTCTTTTGACGCTTTCAAAAAGGAAGGGTTTAAGAATTTGTTCTCCGAGATTAATCCTGTAAAGGATACAATGGAGAAAATGTGGACATTGGAGTTTAAGGATTTTAGGTTGGGTGAACTTTACAGATCAGTTGAAGAAGCCATAAAGAAGGGTCTTTCCTACGAAGTTCCTGTTTATGCAAAAGTCCAGTTAATGAATAATAAGACTGGGGAAATTAAAGAACAAGAAATTTTCATTACAGATTTACCAATAATGACACCAGAGGGTGTTTTCATTTTTAACGGTGATAGAAGAGTTGTTACCCATCAGATAGTAAGGGCTGAGGGTGTTTTGTATGAAGAATCAGACAAGCTCCCTACTAGAACTCTTTACAAGGTTAGATTAATGCCAGGGAAGGGTCCTTGGTATGAGATTGATACTAACAGACACAATGTAATTTCAATGAGAATCCTTCCTAAGAGACCAAAGGTACTCATAACTGAACTTCTAAGGGTATTTGGATGGGAAACTGATGAAGAGATTAGGAAGTTGTTTGCTGATGTAGATACACATGAGGAATACAAATACATTGAGGCAACATTGGCTAGAGATTTTACAAAAAGTAAGGAAGAGGCAGTGATTAGTATTTACAATAAACTTAGACCAGATGAGTCTGTTACATTGGAAAGTGCTGAAAGATATATTAAAAGTAACTTCTTTAACACGAGAAAATTTGATTTAGGAAAGATTGGAAGATACCAATTAAATAGGAAATTAGGAACTACTTTTGATATTAACAACCCTTCAGAAACGATCCTCTATCCAATGGATATTGTATTGATCGTGAAGAAGTTGATTCAGATTAACAATGGTGTTGTTGAATCTGATGATATTGACCACCTTTCCAATAGGAGAATTAGAAGTGTTGGAGAAATCCTAGAGAGACAATTAGGACCTGCAATTAGAAGATTAGAGAAGAATATTAAAGATAAGATGAGTTTGTATGGTCAGGATGCGAAGGTTACACCATCTATGCTTGCAAGCACAAAACCTGTTGCTGCAGCTATTCAGTCATTCTTTGGTACAAATGCCTTATCTAGTTTCATGGATCAGATTAATATCCTCTCTGAATTAGAGAACAAAAGGAAAGTTACAGCTGGTGGTCCAGGTGGTATTGCAAAAGAAAGAGCTACATTCTCAATTAGAGAAGTTCACAACTCTCACTATTCAAAATTTGATCCAGTTACAAGTCCTGAATCTTCAAATATCGGAGTTGTTGTTCAATTAGCTACATTAGCAAGGATAAATGAATTTGGATTTTTGGAAGCTCCATATAGGAAAGTAAATAATAAGGTAAAAAATATTCAGAAAGAGCTTGTTAATAAAATTTTAGCTGAAGATGTTAAGAAGATTGCTAAGGCGGGAACATTTATAGATGAAAAATTAGCAGAGAAAATTGCCAAGGAGAAATCTATAAAGGAGGTTACTGTTAAGCCGTATATAATTGACAAGGTTGAATACTTAGATGCAATGGAGGAAGAGAAATACCATATTGGTTCAGCAACTTCTTCAAAAGATGAGTACGGAAATATCACTGATACTTTAATTCCTGTCAGATTCAAGGGAGAATTCTTGTTGGAAGATGTGAATATGGTTAACTATGTTGATGCATTAGCAAGTCAGCAAGCAGGACTTGGTATGGCATTGATCCCATTTGTTTCTCACAATGATGCAATGAGAGCTTTAACAGGAGCAAATCAGCAAAGACAGGCAGTCCCTTTGATTAAACAGGAGTCTCCATTTATCGGAACTGGGATGGAAGAGATAGTTGCTAGACAATCAGAATGGGGAGTTTTCGCAGAAGATGAGGGTGAGGTGTTGTATACAGATGCTGATAAGATTTCCGTTAAATACAAAAAGCAGGGAGTAAAAGATTACAGTCTAGTATCTTTCTACAGAAGTAATGAAAACACATGTTTTACACAAAAACCAGTATTGAAATCAGGTGATAAGTTTAAGAAAGGTGATGTGTTGGCAGATGGTCCGACTATTGTTGATGGAGAATTTGCAATTGGTACAAATCTTAGAGCAGCATTGATGTTCTATGAGGGATATAACTACGAGGATTCAGTCATCATCTCAGATAGAATTGTAAGAGATGACTTACTAACCTCTATACATATTAGAGAGCATACTGTTGATATTAGAGACACAGAGCTTGGGCCAGAGATGATTACAGCAGATATCCCACATGTAAATGATAGGGTGTTGCAGAAATTAGATTCTCAAGGAATTGTAAGGTCAGGTGTTTATGTTAAGTCAGGAGATATATTAGTAGGAGTAGTTGCACCAAGAGGAGAGAAAGAATTAACTGCAGAAGAGAGATTGCTTAGAGCAATTTTTGGAGAATCTGCTAGCGATGTTAGGGACAACTCTTTAAGAATTCCTCACGGAGAGGAAGGTATCGTAATTCGAAGTCTTGTACTATCTGCAGACAAGGGTGACAAGTTAGCACCAGGAGTCTTGCATCAGGTTAAAGTGTGGGTTGCAAATACAAAGAAAATTGGATTTGGAGACAAGATTGCAGGAAGACACGGAGACAAAAATACTGTTGCAGCAATAAGGCCGATTGAAGATATGCCTTTCACAGACGATGGAGAACCTATTGACATTGTAATGACACCAACATTCCTCAAAAGAATGAATATGGGTCAAGCTGAGGAAATCCACTTTGGAAAATTTGCAAAAGAATTAAACCAAAAATTAGCCTTCCCAATATTTGAGGGTGAAAATTTAGAATGGTTAACGAATGAGATGAAAAAGCAGGGCAAAGACATGTCTCAAAGAATTGACTTGTATGATGGGAGAACTGGAAAGAAATTCCCTAACAAGGTCACTGTTGGAGTTAAATATGTATTAAAGTTGAAGCATATCTCTGATGAGAAAGTGCATGCTAGATCTACTGGACCATATACAGCAGTATCTCAACAGCCACTCGGAGGTAAAGCACAAATGGGTGGACAGAGATTTGGAGAGATGGAAGTGTGGGCATTAGAATCCCACAGTGCACCATTTGCACTTCAGGAAATGCTAACAATTAAATCAGATGACATAAAGGGAAGATCTTCAGCATACAAAGCAATTATTCATGGAGATAAGATTGAGAATGTAAATGTACCAGAATCATTCAAGGTACTTGTCAAAGAGCTAAATGCACTTTGCTTAAATATTGATTTAATTTCAAATCAAACAGAAGAGGAGGTTGCTCAAAATGAAGAAAAATAGAAATAAATTTGATAGCTTTGATGTCTTAAAGGTAACATTGGCATCTCCAGACCAAGTATTAAACTGGTCATACGGAGAAGTTACAAAGGCCGAGACAATAAACTACAGAACCTTTAGAGCTGAACCAGATGGTCTTTTCTGTGAAAAGATTTTTGGTCCAACAAAAAACTATGAATGCTATTGTGGAAAATACAAGAAGATTCGATATAAGGGAATAGTTTGTGATAAATGTGGAGTTGAAGTAACAACCTCAGACGTAAGAAGGGAAAGAATGGGTCATATAGATCTTGCAATCCCTGTCGCTCATGTTTGGTTTGCTTTTGGTATCCCAAATAAGATGTCAATAATTCTAGATATCTCTCACAAAAAGATTCTCTCGGTTGTTTACTACACTAGATATGTAATTATTTCTGCAGATGAAGCAAAAAGAGGAGAGATGATGGATAAGGCATTAGCTTTGAAAGGTGCAGAAATTGAAAGCTTACATAAAGAGTTGGAAGAAGAGTTAACAGCTACGACCGAATCATTTGAATTAGAAATTAAAGAGATTAAGAAAGCTAAAGACAAAGGAGCGGATTTAAAGATAAGCCAAAGTGAGCACAAGAGAAAACAGGCTTTAGCAAAAGTAAGAAGAGATTATGCCGAAAAAGAAGAGCAGGTCGAATCTTTTTATTCTAAACTTTACCAAACAATTGAGAAAATTGCTGTTGGTGCAGTTATTTCAGAAGATGAGTATTCAGATTTGGTTGAAAGAGATTTAATTTTCTTTGAAGCAATGATGGGCGCTGAGGCAATAGAAAAGCTTTTACAGAACTTAGATCTTCAAGGGGAATTAGACAAATTAAGAATCAGAATTGAGAAAGAAAAGGGAGAAAAGAAAATTGCCACTATAAGAAGAATTCAATATCTTGAAGGTTTCTTAAAGAATGGAATTAAACCCGAATGGATGGTTATTAGAACACTTCCAGTATTACCTCCAGAATTAAGGCCAATTATTCCTCTATCAGGAGGTAAATTTGCAACTTCTGATCTTAACGATCTCTACAGAAGAATCATAAATAGAAATAACAGATTAAAGAAGTTAATTGAGATTGGAGCTCCAGATGTAATTCTTAGGAACGAAAAGAGAATGTTGCAAGAGTCTGTTGATGCTTTAATTGATAACTCTCACAGACCATCTAAACCAATGATGAACAGCAAGAGATTGCCATATCAGTCATTGACGGATGATTTGAGGGGAAAGAAAGGTATTTTTAGAAAGAACTTACTCGGAAAAAGAGTCGACTACTCTGGAAGAGCTGTTATTGATGGAGACCCAAGTTTGAAATTTGACCAGTGTGGTATTCCAAAGTCGGTTGCTTTGGAAATGTTTAAACCATTCGTAATCTACAAACTTCTAGACAAGGAGTTAGCTCCAAATGTAAGAGTTGCTAAGGATATGTTGGAAGAAGAGACAGATATTATTTGGGATTTACTTGAAGAAGTAATCAAGAATAAGCCAGTATTACTAAATAGGGCACCAACGTTACACAAGTATAGTGTACAGGCTTTCTATCCAAGACTTGTTGAGGGAGAAGCCATTAGAATTCACCCATTAGTATGTAAGGCATTTAATGCAGACTTCGATGGAGATCAAATGGCAGTTCACATTCTTTTGACAGATGAGGCAATTGAAGAGGCCAAAAAAGAGATGATGTCTTCCTTGAATATTGTCAACATTTCTAATGGTCAAGTGTTGGCATCTCCAGCAAAAGACATGTTAATTGGTTTCTACATGATGACGGACATGGTCGAGTCAAAAAATCCAAAAATCTTTGCTACGTCAGATTTAGCGATCAAAGCGCATGAGAGAGATGATATTACCATTAATGAAGAAATTGTAGTTGGAATTAATGGTGAAGCAGTGAGAACTTCTGTTGGGAGAGTAATCTTCAACAGTATTCTTCCAGATGAATATCCATATATTAATGAAAGAATTGATAACAGGAGTATTAAGAAGATAATTGATGAGATTAAGAGCACTTCTGATTTGTCAATTGTTGTAGAGCTTCTTGATAATATGAAATCTTTGGGTTTTAAATATGCAACAGATTTAGCATTCTCATTTGCAATGGAAGATTGTCAGGTAGATTTTGACATCAAATCTGAGATTAAGAAGATTGAGGTGAAAGATGAACAATTGTTGGAAAACTATTTACAGGGTTTAATAACCAAAAAAGAGAAGATTAATATCTCTACTAATATGTGGGACGATTTTGCTGATGAATTAGCAGAAATGGCATGGGATAAGCTTCCAAAAGACAATTCAATCTATCAAATGGTTGAGTCTGGTGGAAATGGTGGAAAGATTCAAGCAAGACAAGTTCTTACAATCAAGGGTGTTGTTAGAGACTCTCGAGGAAACCTTGTTGCAATGCCTATTAAAAGTAACTATAGAGATGGATTAAGTGCTTTTGAATACTTTGTTGCTGCAAATGGTGGTAGAAAAGGTATTGCAGATAGATCCCTTAAAACATCTTCATCTGGTTACTTAACAAGAAAACTAGTCGATGTTGCTCATGATGTCATAATCAGACAAGAAGATTGTGGTTATGATGGGCAGGGACTGGCAATAAAGAGAACAGATGATAGAAGAATTGATTTTAAGGATAGAATTTTTGGAAGAGTTCTTGCGCAAGATTTATTAATAGGGAAAGAATTAATCGGAAAGAAAAACGAAATAGTTACCCAGGAAATGGCTGAGAAGGCAGATGAAGCAGGACTTGAGGAAGTATTTGTTAGAACACCATTGTTATGTAATTCGCCATTAGGAATGTGTAAGAAGTGTTACGGATACAATTTGGAAAATAATAGGGAGATTGATATGGGAAGAGCAGTTGGGGTAATTGCAGCTCAGTCTATCGGAGAGCCAGGAACCCAGATGACAATGCAAACTTTCCATAAGGGTGGTGTACAAAAAATTGATATCACTCAGGGATTACCTAGAATTGAAGAATTATTTGAGGCTAGAACTCCAAAAGCAGAAGCAGAGATGGCTTCTATCGATGGGAAAGTACATATTGAAGTTGCAGAAGATGATTCTTCAACAATTATTATAACCGGAGAGAAGAAGATGGAGAGACACTATATTGTATCAAAGGCTAAGAAAGTTTTGATTGAGGACAAACAAGAAGTAAAAGCTGGGCAAATAATGTATATTGATTCCGACCAAGTAGAGAGACAGGCACCATTTGATGGAGTTGTATCTCTTGAGGGGGGCATTCTTACTGTGAATGGTAAAATGAAAGCCGAGGAGACAATCTATGTAATACCAGGGCTTGAGATATTTGTAGAAGATGGGTCTGATGTAAAGGCAGGAACTCAGTTAACCGAAGGTTCTTTGGATCCAAAGAAATTATCTGAAGTAGCTGATATCCTTACAGCACAAAAATACATTTTAGATGGAGTTCAGAAAGTCTTCAACGAGCAGGGTGTTCCTATTGACGACCTTCATGTTGAAATCATATTAAGGCAGATGGTAAGATTAGGAAGAGTCTTGGAATCAGGAGATTCAGAGTATTTGGTAGGTTCTTCTGTTAATAGATTCCTCTCTGCATTAAAGAATGAGCTTCTTGTTAAAGAAGGTAAGAACAAAGCGTTGATTATTCCAAAATTATATGGAATAAAAACATCTTCTCTTAACACCGAAAGCTTCCTATCTGCTATCTCGTTCCAGGAGCAGGTTAGAGTACTGACAAATGCTTCTATTATTGGGAAAACAGATTTCCTAAGAGGGATGAAAGAGAATGTCATTATTGGTAAACCAATACCTGTCGGAGATGGGGCAGAGATAGAAAATATGAGTGAGCTAGAAGAGCTTCAAGTTTAATTGATTTTGTTATATAATACACACCATGCCAACAATAAACCAATTAGTAAGAAAACCTAGAAAATCTGCAAAGAAAAAGACTAAGCATATTCAACTTGCTAGAGACTTTAATCCTTTGAAGAACAGATATAAAAAGACCCCTAATCCTTTTAAGAGGGGTGTATGTTTGCAGGTTAAGACAATGACTCCAAAGAAACCTAACTCTGCATTGAGAAAAGTTGCAAGAGTCAGGATGTCTAATGGTATGGAGGTTACTGCGTATATTCCTGGTGAAGGTCATAATCTTCAAGAGCACTCAGTTGTTCTTTTGAAGGCAGGGAGAAAAAGAGACTTGCCAGGTGTTAAATATATCGTTGTTAGAGGAAAGTATGATACTGCAGGTGTTAAAGGAAGGAAGAAAGCAAGATCAAAGTACGGAGTTAAGAAAGAAGAAGCTGAAAAGTAGTTTTTAATTAATAAAAATTTTTATGAGAGGGAAAAGAGCTAAAAGAAGAACAATTAAATTAGATAGAAAGTTTTCGAATCCGATTATTGCAAGACTTATTACTAAAGTAATGCAAGATGGTAAGAAAAGTATTGCAGAAGATTTGGTATATGCAGCTATTAACAAGGGAGCGGAAGTTGTTAAGGAAAAGGATGTAGTTATCTTTGTAAATAAGGCTATAGATAATGTTAGACCTGCTTTAGAGATTAAAGCTAGGAGAGTTGGTGGTGCAAACTATCAAGTCCCTATGCCTGTTTCTCCAAGGAGGCAGGAGACATTGGCAGTGAGATGGATTGTAGAAGCTTCTAGAAAAAAGAGTGGGAAATCATTTGATGAGATTTTAAGAGATCAGTTAGTAGATGCATATAAGGGTGAGGGTGATGCAGTAAGAAAGAAAGATGATACAGAAAAGATGGCAGAGGCTAACAAGGCATTTGCACATTTCAGATGGTAATCGTCCCTTTGTATTAAATGTTGAGAAGAGAGGTGAGAGCCTCTCTTTTTTTACTTTGTACTTTCAATCCTTTCCCAACCACTTTTAGGCATATCTTTCCTTAAAATTGTCCTCTCCCAAAATATCTTCAACCAAGTAAATAATCGTACAGGAAATAATAATAATGACCAAAAAAACTCCTTTACATTTTTTGCATATCTTAAAACAAAACCAGCATATTTTAATTCAATTCCGAAGCTTCTTGATTGTTTATCTTTCTTAAATACTCCCATCTGTTTTAATTGTGTATAACCTCCAATAGATCTAACTTTTTGCTTCATATAATCTTTTAAGCTTCTTGGGTATTTTACATAGCATCGAGCAAGAGGGGTATAAGCAATCTCCATATTTAGATTTCTAACGTAATAGGACATGTAGGCATCATCAGAAAGGGCATTGCTTGGAAGTTTGATATCCAAATTCCTTACAGCCATAATATATCCACTCATTGGGAAGAAAGACTCCTTACTAATAAAATAGTCCTTTCCTTTAATAGGTCTCATGGTTTTAGTCCTTCTATCATGTGCAGAATCAGAAAGTAAATGGCCCCAATATCCAAAGATGTTGTTCCTGTCATCCTGTGATACTGGTCGTCCACTTACCCCACCTATTTTTTTATTCCCGAAGGGCTCTAATAGCTTTTTTACAGAATCTTTCTCAAAATATGTGTCTCCATCAGTAAGTATCAAGATATCACCCTTTGCCTTCTTAAAAGCCATTCTGAGAGCATAGGGTTTGCCTTTTTTGGGATCTTTAATTTGAGAATATCTCTTACCAAGGCTGTATTTATTTGCTTCTTTTCTCCCCGCAAGGAGGGTAGCCGCATCTGGGGAAACTTGGATAATTTCAAAATCATTTGGAATACCTGAATATTTCTTATTAACAATAGATGATATGCATCTTCCAATGGTATTGGGCTCTTTAAATGAAGCAACGATTACACTTATCATTTATATTTAATGTATAAACTATTCAGAAGCAGTTTGTTCTTCTGGTGTAGTCTCTTCAGTGGTCTCCTCGGTAGTCTCATCTGTATCTACTGTTTCTTCAGTTGGAGTTGTAATTATTTCCTCTTGTACCTCAGTTATGGTTACAACTGTAGAATGTTTAACATCCTCGTTAATAAAAGAAATAGTCTTTGGTATATCTAAATCTTCTACAGATATTGATTGACCAGGATGTTCGAGTCCTGAGATATCGACTTTAATTGAAGGAAGAAGGTCGTTAACCCTACATCTGACCTCTAGAGCATCCATTACATTAACCATTACACCTAAGTTATTCTTGACTGCTGGAGATATTCCAATAATCTCAAATGGAATTGAAAATACCATCTCTTTACTCTCATCAATTTCAAAAAAAGCAATATGTCTTAACTCATCTGTTACTGGGTTAATATCTACCTCTTTTACTATCACCTTGAAAACTTTGTCTTCTAACTCAGCATCCAAAATGGTTGTCGAAGTTGCATTCCTTACTATCTTTTTTGCAATAGAAGAGTCGAGCATAATATTTTTGGATTCTGTTTTAGCATTGTAAACAACTGCAGGGATGAATCCTTCTTTATTCAAAATTTTGTTCTTCTTCCCATTTACATCTCTTTCGAGAAATTTGATTTTTTCCATAGTGAGTCGAGTATATCAGATTAACTAACTTTCAGCAAGGCTTCCTAGCCCTGTATTGAGCAGGGTGTTGTCATAAAAATCTTTAACTTCGTAAAGCAAATGTACTCCTGTAATAAGAACTGACTTAATATTCTTTTTTAACTTAATTAGTCCCTTGGTTTTTCTTATCCTATGGAATGCGTGCCAATGTGATACAACCATATCCTTAATCTCTTCGCCACAACTTAGCTCAATTAGAAGCATAATGGCTTTTTTAGTTCTTTCCCATTCAAGAGGTGAGTAGGAACAGTTAAATTCCGTTAGGCCGTATTTTGATAATGCTATAAATTGGTAAGGGGGCAATATCGCCTTATCTTCCTCTGATATTCTTCTGTTGTTTTGGAGCAGGGCAATATTGCTTCCATC
>CAZGKK010000004.1:27286-30771 GCA_964526165.1 uncultured Candidatus Saccharibacteria bacterium
TGTCTGCTCATAATATACTTAGCAAATAAGTTGACTATCTGCTAAAAATGGAATTGACTGAAAGGCAAAAAGAAATATTAAGTGCAGTAATTCATGAGTTTATGGAGGAAGCAGAAGAAGTTGGTTCTTTGTCGCTCGTTGAAAAATATGATTTAGGTGTAAGTTCGGCTACCATTAGAAACGAAATGGTTAAATTAATGGCTTTAGGTTTACTTGAAAAGAGTCATATTTCCTCAGGGAGACTTCCTACGGATCAGGCCTTAAGATTGTATGTAACTAACTTTGTTGGCAGGGGGGAGCTAAGTCCTTTAATTAGTGTTGAAATTAGACAGGGAATATATAGGGACAGGTTTGATAAAGAAATTGTAATTAAGTCGGTACTAGATATTCTTTCAAAAGAAACAGAAGGATTAGTTTTTCTGATTCTTGACAATCAGGTAAGATACTTTGGAGTTTCTCAGCTGTTTAAATACTCAGAGTTCAAGGATATTGATAAATTTAAAACGATAATTAACATTCTGGAAGATGATACATATTTAAGAAATATGGTTAGTAAGTTCACTAGTTCTGGAGTTTCTTTATTGATAGGAGGAGAAGCTGGAGTTAAGGAATTGTCTGATTGTGCAATTGCTTTCATAAAGATTCCGTTTTGGGACCAAAACCAAGCATATGTCGGGATCATAGGTTCAAAAAGAATGGACTATTCAATTGTAATACCAGCGTTAACGGAAGTAAAAAATGCTTTAAATGCATCCATGTCGGGGTGGAGATAAATTCAAAACAACCATTATGAAAAAAGAGAACAAAATAAAGGATACAAATGTGCAGATTTTAGAAAAAAGAATAGCTGAATTGGTTAATACAATTGACAAGGTAGAGGATGAAAAACTTGTCCTTGAGAACCAATTTAAGAAAGCATTAGCAGATTACCATAATCTTTCTTCTAGTATGGCTAAGAGGCAGAGTTTGAGCTTTTTTAATATGAAAAAAAGATTGAGTGAAGAATTCATGCCAGCTTTAGACTCAATGACACTAAGTATTGAAAGTGAAAAAACACTTGAGTTAGATGAAAAGGAAAAGGCATGGTTTGAAGGTGTTTTAGCTATTTTCGAATCTATGAAAAAATCCTTAGAAGGTATAGGGTTGAAAATATATCTTCCCAAGGTGGGAGATATGTTTGATACATCTATACATGAAGCAATTACTACTTCGCAGGTTGGTGAGTCAGGAACAATTACTTCAGTAATTCAACCGGGATACACCTTAGATGATGTAGTAATACGTACTTCAAAGGTCATTGTATCAAAAAAAATGAATTAATTTTTTATATTACAATATATGTCAAAAATAATAGGAATAGATTTGGGAACCACAAACTCAGTAATGGCTTTTATGGAGGGTGGTAAACCGAATATCATCTCAAATGCACAAGGAAGTAGATTAACACCTTCTGTTGTTGCTGAAGATGACAAGGGGGAATCCTTGGTTGGTACTCCTGCAAAAAATCAATCAGTAATTAATCCAGAAGGAACGATATACTCTGTTAAAAGATTGATAGGAAGGAGTTGGGATGACCCAGAAGTAAAAAGAGATGTTAAGACATTACCTTTTGAAATGAGGAAAGCCTCAAATGGTGGTGTGGAAGTAAAAATGGGTAGTAAGTGGTATACACCTCAAGAAATCTCTGCAAAAGTATTGGCAAAAATGAAAAAAGATGCAGAAGAGTACTTGGGACAAGAGGTTAAGGAGGCTGTAATTACGGTACCCGCATATTTTGATGATTCACAGAGACAGGCAACAAAAGATGCAGGTAAGATAGCGGGTTTGGATGTTAAAAGAATTGTTAATGAGCCTACTGCCGCAGCTTTAGCATACGGTTTAGATGATAAGAAAGATCAGAAAATAGCAGTATTTGACTTAGGTGGTGGTACTTTTGATATCTCTATTCTCGAAATGGGAGATGGTGTATTTGAGGTTCTTTCTACGAATGGAGATACTCATTTAGGTGGTGACGACTTTGATCAGGAAATAATTAACTACCTTGCGGATGAGTTTGAGAAGAAAGAGAGCATGGATTTAAGAGAAGATAGAACAGGCCTTCAGAGATTAAGAGAAGCCGCCGAAAAAGCAAAGATCGAGCTTTCCACATCAGAGGAAACAGAAATAAATATTCCTTACATTACAGCTACCGATAAGGGACCAAAGCATTTGAAGGAAAAGTTAACAAGATCTCAGTTAGAAAAACTTACGGGTGAATTGATTGAAAAAACAGTAAAGCCTTGCGAGAAAGCAATCAAAGATGCTCATTTGGATAAAAAGGATATAGATGAAGTATTGTTAGTAGGTGGAATGACAAGAATGCCAGCAGTAATTAAGAAAGTTAAAGAGATATTTGGAAAAGAACCAAACAAAGGAGTAAATCCTGATGAAGTAGTAGCTCAAGGAGCTGCGATTCAGGCAGGTGTATTAGGTGGAGATATCAAAGATATTACACTTTTAGATGTAACACCTTTGTCTTTAGGTTTAGAGACTCTCGGGGGAGTATTTACAAAGTTAATTGAGAGGAATACAACCATTCCTGTTGAGAAGAAACAGGTATTCTCAACCGCAGCAGATAATCAACCAGGTGTAGAGATTCATATTCTTCAAGGTGAAAGAGAAATGGCTGCAGATAACAAGACATTGGGAAGATTCCTTCTTGATGGAATTTTACCAGCACCAAGAGGAGTTCCTCAAATAGAGGTTTCCTTCTCAATTGATGCTAACGGTATTCTAAATGTTAAAGCTATTGATTTGGGGACTAAGAAGGAACAAAAGATTACAATTACAGCTTCTACAGGATTAAAGGAAGACGAGATAAATAAAATGGTTGAAGAGGCAGAGAAGAATGCCGAAGAGGATAAAAAGAAAAAGGAAAAAGCTGAAAAGAGAAACAATGCGGACACCATTACCTTTAGTGCTGAAAAACTTGTAGATGAAAATAAGGATAAAATTTCCGAAGAAGAGCAGAAGAGTATTAAGGAAAAGTCTCAAGCTTTGAAAGATTTGATCAGTAAGGATGATTTTGATGCAGAAGAAGTTGAAAAGAAATCGGAAGAATTAGAGAAAGAGATGCAGGAAATAGGTAAAAAGATTTACGAAGCAGCTGCAAAAGAGGCTTCTACATCAAACGAAGAGAAAAAAGATGATAAACAGGAGAAAGAGGATAAAAAGGACGAAGAAGCAAAGGAGGGAGAGGTAGTTGAATAATATTCAATTTCTCTGGTTCAAAGGGAGGCTTCTTGCCTCCCTTTCTTTTTTGCGAATTGCAACTGAAAGTTGACTAAGAGCAACTGTAAATTGGTAGTTGCAACAATCTCTTCATGCTATTATCTCTCATTAATTTGACTTCGTATCTTAATGATACAACTAAAAAATATCACAAAGTCTTTTGATTTAAACAAAAACAAAGTAGAAGTATTAAAAGGTATAAACTTAGAGATAGG
>CAZGKK010000005.1:0-30020 GCA_964526165.1 uncultured Candidatus Saccharibacteria bacterium
TATTGGACTGAAAAAAGGATTGAGGACTTGAAGTTGAGGTTGAAGGGATTTTTTGAAAAATTAGGTGCAGGAAGTTGTACTAGTTGTGAGGTTTAGTAAATTCCTTTTTGTAAATAAAAAAAGACCAATTTATGGTCTTTTAAATTTTTGAATTCAGGGAATTGAAAGAGGGAAAAACCATGAAAAAATAAATGTGATGCGGGAGCGCCCAGCGGTCACTTTTAGTTTTTCCCTCTTCAGAAAGATCTATATATCCCACGTGGGAATATGTATATCAAAAAGATTAGATGAATCCTACGTAGAAAACCAGATGGTTCATTGAAATTCTCCTTTCTTTTACAATATTTTTCTCGACAGAAAGCGTGTTAGAGAAATCTAACAATCACAAATTGTATTTTTGCCAATTGGGGCCGGTTTCAAGTGATCAATAATATATATAAATATAAAAAATTGTACTAAGTAAAACCAACAGGGTATTGGACCTTATCCATTTATCTCCTTTCGAGAAACTAGATCTTCTTTTAAAGAACACTATATTATATCAAAAGTTTAGGAATTTTACAATACTATGGGCTCGTTCGGAGTATTAAATGCAGGAAGAGAGAATCGAACTCTCACTCTATTTCTAGAACGGGATTTTAAGTCCCGCGCGTCTGCCTATTCCGCCATTCCTGCAAGGAATGAAGTAATTCTATCAAAAAAACATAAAAAATATAAGGTGACGACGGGACTCGAACCCGTGGTAGCGGTTTTGCAGACCGCGGCCTTAACCAGCTTGGCTACGTCACCCTAGGAATTAAGTATATCCTTAACAGTAACTATCTCTAATATACTGTCTGTTTTTTTGTTTTTTATTGAGCTACCGCTAATAATAGCAATTTTATCCAATAAATCCAACTTCCCACTACCATATATCTTCTCTACTGCTATTAATATATTGGTATCTCTATCATCGGATAGCTCTTTAATATAATAGGTCTGAACACCGCGATACAAGGAATTCTCTCTTATACTCTCAATTGAGGAACTAACAACATATATAGGCATTGATGGTCTATGCCTACTAACGCTACCTACTACACTTTTAGAGTCAGAAATAATCAATATTGCATTAAAGTGGATCTCCTCTGCAAATTTGCATGTAGTGATAGCAAATTTATCTACTTCACTACCAGCTTCTGTCTCTCCGTAAACAGGAGAAAATTTCATAATATCTTCCGTTCTAAGTGCAATTCTATTCATCATCTTAACGGATTCTAGGGGGTTGCTTCCTGTAGATGTCTCAGCAGAAAGCATCATACAATCAGCACCATCCATTACAGCATTAGCAACATCCGACACCTCTGCTCTCGTTGGCCTTTTGTTACTCTTCATTGACTCAAGCATCTGTGTAGCAACAATAACGGGTTTCCCTGCCATCCTACATTTAAAAATCATTTGTTTCTGCATAATTGGAACTTCTTCGAGATCCAACTCTACTCCCATATCCCCTCTCGCAATCATTATTGCATCAGCTTCTTTCAAGATTTCATCAAAATTCAGTACACCTTGCTTATTCTCAATTTTTGCAATTACTTTTGTATTACTACCTTCAAGAATACTTTTAACAATCTGAATGTCTTTCTTGTTACGAGCAAATGAGGCACATACAAAATCAAAGTTTAATTTTTTTGCATATTCAATATCCTGTTTGTCTTTTTCTGTAACAGCAGGAAAGTGGAGATTAATATCTGGAATATTTACGGTTTTATTTGGTTTCAATATACCTTCCTGAACCACATTGCATACAACATCCTTTCCATTAATCTCCCGTACATCTAATTGAATGTTTCCATCATCCAAGAGTATTCTTGTACCAATGACAACATCTCTTTCAAGAGATGGGTAAGTGATTTTAAGTATATTCGGATTAGGATTTTCATAGGAAGTTAGAGTTAGAGTTCCCTTTACCTCGATTTCCTTTGTTAATCCCTTGATTCGGATTTTGGTTCCTTGAGTATCTAGAATTGTTGCAATCCTTGGAGAGATATTTCTTATTTGTTTCGTAACTCTTTCCAGTTCTGCAAAGTCAGCAAATGAAGCATTGATTCTGGCAAGTAACATCCCGGATTCTGCCATCTTCCTTAAAACGGAATCATCCCAAGAAGAAGGTCCAATCGTGGCAATTATTTTTGTTTTTGCGATACTATTCATTTGGGCAGTTATATATTTTTAGTATACAACATTCTATATGATTTTGTAATTTTTATTAAAAGGTTGTATCCTTTTGAAAGTAATATATATCTGTAGTAGCAATGAAGGAGGGAGTAAAATTAACACTGGTAGGTATGCTTGTTTATTACTTCTTCATGAGTCTTTTTAAAGAGGCATTTCAACTTCCAGCTTCAGCCACATATCTATTTATTGTTCTCCTTGTTGGAGGAATAGGACTTTTATTGGCATGTCCTTTCTTAAATTTTCTTACAATAAAGTGTAATTTTCTCACATATTTACTTATGGGAACTATCTTTCTATGTGGGATTACTTTTTTACTAAAAATGTTTATGATTGATTTTTCAATTAATGAATTTGTATTTAATGAAACAAAATTAGGCACAATCCAAATAAATGAATTTAACGTTTCCCCCCTTATCTCAATAAGTATAGTGTCTTTTCTTACTTCCTTTGTTAGCGGGATATATAAGGAGCTTGATAAGAAGTAATTTTTTTAATTTTGCTGTATAATACAGGCTTATGGATAGCACAAAAATTTTATTAATTGCCCAAATTGTTGTTTCAGTATTATTAGCTGTAAGTGTTTTGTTGCAGAATAGAGCTGAAGGTTTAGGACAGATGTTTGGTGGTGGCGGTGAAATTTTCAGAACAAAAAGAGGATTAGAAAGGTTTTTATACTATTTTACAATTGCCTTAATTGTAGCACTCGTTGTTCTATCCCTTCTTATTTTAAAACTATCTTCTAAGTAGTATTTCTTATGAAGAAAGCTATCAAAGTAAAAGATTCTCCGAAAGAGGACTCTTTAATGAAGAGTGTTCTTGAGGAATTAAATGTTAAAGTTTCTCCGACTATACAGAAGCCAAAGTTTGATTTCCGAGACTTCATATGGAATTATCCTGAGTTTATAATCAAAATCTACAAGGAACTAGTTCCTGTAAGTTACTTTGTTCTCTTTAGTCTCCTCTCCTTGTTTTTCCTTATTCTTCTCCAATCAAAAATCTTTGAAAATTTCTTAAGTAGTGAGGTAAAGAAAGATACATATGTTGAAGGTATAATTGGTTCAGTAAATTCTCTTAATCCACTTTTCGTTACGAATAATTACATAGAGAGATCGATAGACAATTTGATTTTTGAGAAATTTGTAAATATTGATTCCGAAGGAAATCCTTTCCCTGGGATCGCAAAAAGTTGGGAAATAAAAGAGAATGGATTAAGTTATGAATTTAAAATAGACAAGGGTCATTTTTGGGTTGATGGAACTGAAGTCAGTATTGAGGATGTAATATTTTCATTTGATAGCGCAATTCAACTTTCAAACGAGGCAGCGTTCGACTCTGTAGGTTTAGCTTTCGCTGATATGGAAGTAATCAAAATAGATGAGGATACTTTACAGCTTAAGGTTAAAGAAGCAAATCCAGTTTTTTTCAGAGCTGTTTCAATCTTTATTGTACCAAAAAAACAGCTTGAAAATACGGATATTAATAAGATTGCCTTTGATCCTTTTTCAAAAGAGCCTGTTGGTAGTGGAAAATACGGTTTTGTGAAAATGGACAGTAATTCAGTATATTTAGTAGATAATCCTTATGACAAATATCTACCTCAGATAAAAAATCTTGTTTTCAAAATGTACCCTGATCAGAAGTCACTTGAGATGGCCTTTAGAGTTGGTAAATTAGATGGCATGGGCTCTTGGGATAAGGAAGCTTCTAAATTTGTTGATGAATACGAAAGTTTTGTAAAGTATGAAAAAATTGTTCCCGATAGAGAGAAATTAATATTTTTCAATACCAGAAAAGATTCGCTAAATGATAGAAATGTCAGAATCGCATTAAATCTGTTATTTAATAAACCCAAGATTATGAATGAATACAATTCTGGAGGTGAGATACTTAGCGGTCCTCTTCCCTCTACTTCTTGGGCATATAATAAGGATATTGATTCTCATGAATATGATTCTGAAAAAGCAAAGAGTATTCTTAAGGATTTAGGGTATGAAATTAATTCTAATAGTGGATTCTTTGAAAACACACAAGGAGAAATATTAACATTCACACTTTCGTACTTATACAATTCTTCTAATGAAAGATTAGTTGAGTTAATAGAAAAATACCTCAAAGAAGAAGGTGTATTTCTCAAATTAGAAAAATTAGATTACGAAAAAATTACTCAAGAAGTAATAGCTACGAGGAATTTTGAATTACTACTTTACGAGATAGAAACCAGTGTTGATCCAGATCAATACAATCTGTGGCATTCTTTGAAGTCCAATTATCCAGATTTGAATCTATCGGGGTATAATTATGAAAGAGTAGATATATTGTTAGAAGAGGGACGACAGAGTTTAGATAGAAATGTTCGTAAACAGAAGTACGCTCAATTCCAAAAATATTTAATGGCAGATGCTCCAGCAATTTTTTTGTATAATCCTCTTTTTGAATTTATAGTACATAAAAATTTAAAAGGAATAGATTTTAGTCCGATATCAAATTCATACGATAGATTTCATAATATCGAGAGTTGGAGTTGGGAATAATCGATCTGTGAATGCCAAGGGGGGGACTTGAACCCCCACCCTATTGCTAGGACTACGTTCTGAACGTAGCGTGTCTGCCATTTCACCACCCTGGCACCTATTTCTTAGAGGTAAGGGATACCTTTAAATCCTTTTTTTCTTTTCCCTTCTCGTTATCTGGGTCATGGCTTTTGAAGTTTTTGAGAAAATCAACTTTTGAAAGCACACCTTTTTCCTCTATCTTTTCTTCAACATCTGTATTCGCTAAAGGAGTTTTCTCTAAAACCTCCTTCTCCTCAATTGGATTGTCAATGTTAACAGTTTTGTCTTTCAATTTTTCTAAAAGAGTAAGAGGTCTTTCATCTTGGCTATTAGGTTTCTCAAAATTTTTTGCTACCTCTTTTACTACTTTCTCCTCACTTTTCTTTTTAGAGAAAGACATGAAAAGAATACCAATCAACATACCGATTAGGAATATTCCTACTGTTAATATTAATAGGTCTATATGCTTTTTTGTTAATTCTTTTAAATCATTCTCGGTAAAATCTTTAAAGGTGAAATAAATTGGAGTCTTTGTAACTTGAGAGATATCGGAGGGATCTTTACTGGTTACATCCAATGTTAATGGCTCTGCGAGTTCACTTGAAAAGCCATATTTTCTCGTTAAGGCCGTAAAGGTATATATTCCATCAGGAATTTCTTCTGCAATTGAGATTGTCCACATTCCATCATTGTCTACAGTAGCTTTCTTAACAACCATTTTGTTACTCGAATTAAGGATTAAAGACACCTCTGAGGCAGCTAATGCTCTTCCTGAGAATGTAATTTCCTCATTCATCATATTTGGTGTATTTAAGACCGGGGGTCTTGGGGTAACAATAAGGTCCTTTTTCAAAGTCTGAGAAACATCATATTGGTCAACAAATCTGAAATGAAGAGAATGCTCACCAATACTCAATGCGGGAAGTGTATAGGGTGTGGAAATTTTTACAAAATCTTTTTCGTCTATGCTAATTTCTACCCCTACTTTTTCCTTTGAGGGGTCTGTAAAGTTGATGATAAAGCTTGGATTGTCAGTAATATTTGGAATATCTAAAGTGAGAAGTTCCTCAAGTGGATTCTTTGCTTTAATATCTTGTGCAAAAGAAAGAAAAGGAAAAAAGAAAAGAGATATTACGAATATGGAGATAAGAATTGGTTTAATTTTCATTATAAGGCAGGTTAAAATTATATAAGTTTATACTCTATCTATAAATAAAATTCCATCAAGATGATCTTTCTCATGTTGCAATGTGATTGCATTGAGCTCAGAATATTTCTTTGTTTGTTTCTTACCAGTTCTATCTTGGAATGTAATTTTAATTTTTTTGTATCTTAAAACTTTTTCCTCTCTTTTCGGGACACTTAAACAAGATTCTTCTATACTCATTTTTGTAAATCCTTCTGGCTGAAGTTGAGGATTAATGAAAACCTCCCATTCATCTGTATCGTAATTGAGAAGGTAGATGATATTCTTGTTAACTCCAACCTGTGGTGCAGCTATGCCTCCGGCAGGTTCGTCACTTTTTTTAGCTGTTTCAAGAAGATTATCCAAAAATTCATCCATTTCCTCTGTCCCAAATTCTCTCTCCAAGACATTTACACTTTTTGTTCTTAGAATTTTTTCTTCGTTCTTATCTTCAATTGTATATATCTTAAGCTCTTTTGCCATATTTAAGTATATCACAATTATCTTTTATTATTCTTCTTCTTCTCTATCACTTTCTTCCTTCTCCTCATCATCTAATTCTTCACCCTTAGGAAAAAAGATTGATAAAAGGAAAAGAAGTAGAAGGAGAACTGGAAAACTTAAAAGAATTATCAACAAATAGTCCATATCGTAATCTTCTAAATTTATCTTAAGAGTTTACCATTTTTTCAGTTAGTGAAAAGCAACATCCACAATAGTTTTGTTTGTAAAATCCAGAGTGCACTCTGTTTGATGAATCATCAAGGGGGAGGAATTGAATATTATATTTTTCACCAATTTTATTTGCAATTTGCTCTATAATCTCTTTGTCTTGATAATGGCTAGTTAACAGAGTTGTAGTTAAATTCTTAAATTCATTTTTCTTTGCATATTCAAAAGTGAATCTTAATCTTAATTCCCAGCACATATCACATCTGTTTCTCTTTGCATCTTTTAGAATTTGCTTCATATATTCTTTCGGTGAATAGTCAGGGATTACAAGCTTAATATTCCATTTTTCTTTCAACTTAGGGAAAATCTTCTTTACTGCATTAAGTCTTTCATAGAACTCTGCTCTTGGATGAATGTTGGGATTGTAAAAAAGTGAAACGATTGTTGTTTTTGAATTGATTACTCCCCTACTCTCCAAATTTGTAAGTGCATTTAAAAGGCAATCAGCACAACAGGTATGTATTACAATATTGTTTTCCATATTAATCTCTTGATTATACAATAAATATGCTAGTATAATATCAATCCTTAGTTATGAGTAAATGTTTGAATTTCTGTTCAAACAGAAAAATGATTAATTAAAATCGTCGAGTACTCCCCTATTCGCTTAAGAGTTTAAGGAATAAAGTGGAGATTTCATTTGAAAAAAATTCTAGTGGTTGTGAAGATCTTAAAATTTCACCTCTTTTGTTCGTTGGAGAGAATAGAAGTAATATGGCTCAAAACAATGATTGGTCTTGGGAGAGATGTCAACTAGAACGTCAACCAAGAAATTGTGCGAAGCAACTTTTTGATGCATTAGAAAACTGTGGTATAGATCCGTATAACCAAGAGCATGTTCGTTTCTTAAATGCCTGGGAGGACAATTCTGAGGAATGGGTTGAGGTTGAGAATTTGAATTGTATTTTACAATCGTATATAGAAATCGGTTTTGAGATTGTATCATTAGGTGAACATGTGCATCAGCATTTAGAGCAATTGAATATTCCACATATCAAATTAATTCATCCAGCTGCGAGGGGGGCAATTCGCAGGAAGGAGAATTATCAGAAGCATGTTGCTAGAACTCTCTTCGCGAACTAGAAAAAAAGTACTTGCATTTATAAAAAATGTGGTATAATTCTCATAGCTATAGAAGCTTTCTTTTTTGGATGGCTTAGAGTGTATTCTCCCATTTAGTGGTGTAGCGGATTTAATTTATTTATTCTTATAATAATGGGTAAAAAGTTATTTGTAGGAAACCTCAGCTGGAATGTCAGAGACGAAGAGTTGAAGACAGTATTCTCAGAAGTTGGAACTGTTGAAGAAGCAGTTGTAATTATCGACAGAATGAAGAACAGATCCAAGGGTTTTGGATTCGTTACAATGTCTAGTGAGGAAGAAGCACAAAAAGCTGTTGCAGAACTCAATGGAAAAGAAGTTGATGGCAGAGCTATCAATGTTTCCGAAGCTAGGGAAGAAAGAAGAGAATTCGATAGATAAATATAGCTATTGTCTTTAGAATTTGAATTAGGGAGGATGCAAATCCTCCCTTTTCCTTTTTAAAATCCTGCTAAGGTGAGGAGCAAACCTCACCCTTGTTCACACTTATTTAATCTTACAAAAACATTTGTTATTGCACATTCCAGGAGATACAAGCACAGACGGTTGTATGATTGTGCAAAGTAATGTAAAAAACAGGCCGAAAAAGGAATGTTGCTAAAAGGTTTTTGAAGTGTTAACAGATTGTTAAAAAAGAAGAGGTTTAGACCTGGTCTGATGCATGTTTGTCGAGTTGCTGTTTTGCGTAAAAGGTAAGGTTCTCTCTTTTTGCCCAGACCCTTTCTGTTGCTTTGAGAAGTTTCTTTCGCAAGCGGATATTTTTTGGTGTAACCTCAATTAATTCGTCATCATTAATAAATGACAATGCATATTCGATTGTTAATGTGATTGGTGTTTTAAGTGCAATCTCAGTAACCTCTGCATGTGACATTCTAACATTTGTTTTATGCCTTGCTTTACAAGGATTGACCTCTAAATCATCTTCGGTATTGTTTATACCAACTATCATGCCTTCGTAAACCTCAGTAGAACCTGATATGAAGAGTCTTCCCCTATCTTGAACACTCATAAGGGCATAAGCCAATGCAGTTCCAGTTTCTGAAGAAATTATTACACCCTTTCTAAACAATTCATTACCTCTCTCATGTGGTACATAGTCAATGATAGCACTATTAATAATTGCGGTACCCTTGGTTGCTGTCATTAAAGTCCTGTGTAATCCAATCAAATTCCTAGTCAAAATATGAAATGTAAATCTGTTTTCTCCCTCTTCATTCTCCATATTAATCATCTTCCCCTTTCGCTCACTTACCTCTTGTGTCACTACGCTCATATATTCTTCTGGGGCATCAATGATTAATTCCTCTAGTGGTTCACAACTCACGCCATCAATATCTTGAAGTATAACCTCTGGTTTGCTGAGTTCGAATTCGTAACCTTCCCTACGTAATTGTTCAACAAGAATCGCTAATTGTAATTCTCCTCTTCCAGAGACATAGTGAGTGTTGGAACCTTTACTTTCTATTTTAAGACTAATATTCAAATTCTTTTCTTGATCTAATCTTTGTTGTAGCTGTTTTGCAGTAACGAACTTACCCTCTTTCCCAACAAATGGGGAGGTGTTGGCAGAGAATTTCACTCTAACAGTAGGTGGTGTAATTTTTATTTCAGGGAGTGGTTCTGGATTGCTTATACTGCAAAGTGTTGCACCTATGTCAGTGGAATCAACTCCAGTTATTGCAATTATTTCTCCTACTTCTGCACTATCAATCTTTATCCAATCCAATCCATCCTTTGTGAAAAGTTCATTTACCCTACCCTGCTTCTTCACAAATTTTTCTTTGTTAGATACAAGTACAACTGGGTCACCAATTTTTACTTTTCCATTTGCTATTTTCCCAATGAGGTATCGTCCTAGGTGCTCATCATATTCTATAGATGTGATTTGCATTTGAAATGGTTTCTCGATATCTCCTTTTGGTGAAGGTAAAGAATTCCTTATTTCTTCAAGCAAGGGTGCCAAATCTCCGGGTGTTGTATTTGCAACAGTTAAATCACCACCAGGTAATTTTTCAAATATTTTTCCTTCTCGTGATATTCCATAGTAGGTTTTGAAATCTAGTTGCTCGGAATCTGTTGCGAGAGAAAGAAAAAGGTCGTTTATCTTTGAAAAAGTTCTCTCTACATTTGCAAGTTTTTTGTCTACCTTGTTGATGACCACAACAGGCTTAAGTCCAAGTTCTAATGCTTTTTTCAAAACGAATTTTGTTTGAGGCATAGGACCTTCTTTTGCATCTACTAGGAGTAAACAGCTGTCGGCCATATTTAGTGTTCGCTCTACTTCTCCACCGAAATCCGAGTGTCCTGGGGTATCGATTATATTGATTTTTACATCCTTGTAATGAACTGAAATATTCTTTGCACTAATTGTAATACCTTTTTCTCTCTCAAGTTCCCCTTTGTCAAGAATCTGTGTTTGTTGCATTTCTTCTTGGTTATCACGAAAAAGGTGAGTTTGCTTCATGAAAGCATCAACCAAGGTTGTTTTACCATGGTCTACATGTGCAATGATTGCGACATTCCTCAATTGTTCTTTACTGTATTTGGTTTCTGTCATGACAAATTTGCATTTTACCACTAATATATAATTAAATAAAGACAAATATTACCTTTGTGAAGAAGATATTGAAAATTTAAGAGTGTAGATGTATAATACGCTCAAGGAAACATGCTGGTTGGATACTGCCACTTAGCATGTCCATCCGACATTTCCTTACTTGTTTTGATTTAATTTTTTTGGGGGATGTTAAATGTTATTTAATAAAGAAATGTTTAAAGAATTTACATACAAGATTCTTACTGTACTGTTTTTGATTGGATATAATTTCACACCACCCGTTTTAGCCATAGATCAGTTATTTAATGTTGATAAAAATACTCCTGATCAATTGGCTTCAGTTACAGCTGAAGGGAAAGTAGAAGTACCAAATGAAGTACCTGTTAAAGAAGAGATACAGCTTGATGATAGTGAGGATATACTATCTGAAGGTATTTCTGATCCAGAATGGATTGCAAAGGAAGAAGAAGAAGTAGTTGTAGAGAACGAAGATGTGGAAATAATAGAGAAGATAATGAATAGAAACTTGCAGAATATTTCCGAACCAGAATTTCCAATCACATTATTGTCAAAAACGGCAGCAATGATTGCTGATGCTCCTGGCGATAAAACAACAGATTGGCCTGGTTGTGGGTTTCAATGTGAGGCTGGCGACGTAACTGTTAGAAAAATTGAATTTATTGATTCTTCAGGAAATCCAATAAATCAGTGTACTCCTGATATTGAAATTACTGGGAAAATAAGGTTTTCTGTTTACAATAATTCAAATTCTGAAAGATTAGCAATGATTCTTTTGGGAGATATATACCAAGGTGGAGTTAAAACGGAAACTTTTCAAACTAACGGTGTTCCTGGCACATGTGTTTCAGAGTCAATAGATCCAAATACAGTGAAGCAGTATGATTATGAATATACCTGGACATGTGGAGAGTTGCTTTCCATAAAGAATTTAACTTTATCTTGGACAACAGGTAACGAAACATGTTCTAGTTTCTTTGATTCTCCAAGTTGCACTAACAGAACTACGAAGTGTTATTCTAATGAAGGATTTGTTGTGTCTACACCTTTAGTTGCAGATTTTGAAGCAAGTCCTGTATGTTTGGGAAATCCTACTCAGTTTGAGAATAAGACAACTGGTGGAGTACCAGCTTATTCTTACAACTGGAATTTTGGTGATACTCAAACATCCACTTTGCAAGACCCAACTCATATATATGCCACAGCAGGTTTGTACGGGGCAAATTTAACTGTAAACGATTCTTCTGTTCCAGTTAAAACGGATAGTCAACTAAATACCATAACTGTATGGAATAATCCTGTTGCTGATTTTTCTTTTTCTCCCATTACTGGAAACGCTCCTTTAAGTGTTACATTTACCGATTCTTCTACAAATCTTGGAGGATCTATCAGTTCATGGTCATGGGATTTTGGGGATGGAAGTACTTCCACAGAACAGAACCCTACTCATGAGTATGAGAGTGTAAGTATAGAAACAACATATACTATCTCATTAATAGTGGAAGACATTAATGGCTGCACCCATAGCATAAGCAAGGATATTGTAATAAAACCTAGTGCTGGAAAGATTACGGTTATAAAAAATATAATTAATAACGACGGAGGGACTTTAGGTATAGATGATTTTGAAATTACACTTACAGATTCCGATACTACAAATCAAGGTATAGATCTTAACTTTGTTCAAGATACTATAGATAAAGAAACCTATACTGCTGTTGTAGAAAATGTACTTTCAGGATTAACTTATACTGTAAGTGAAGCTGTTTTGACAGACTTAGGTTACAGTGCAGAGAATGGATGGAACTGTGTCGATGAGAATAATTCTGTGAATGTTATCACTAATCCATTTGTTCTTGGTGTTAATCAAAATGTAACTTGTACAATAACCAATGATGATATTGCACCTACACTTACTGTTATAAAAAATGTAATTGATGGGAACAATATTAAAGATGATATCTCTTTTTTTGAGATAACCTTACCAGGGTCATCATTAACTTTCAATGATGGCGAATACAATCCTCTTACTTTCACTACTGAATATTCTGCTACTACCACAATAGAGGCAAATAAGAATTATACCCTTTCGGAGAGTCTTTTAGACGAGTATGAAGAGGGTGTCTGGGAATGTGAAGAAAATAATACAGAAATTGGTGTTGGAAGTGTTCAGAATCAATCAGTTTCATTAAACCTATCATTGGGACAAGATGTTACGTGTTCTATTACTAATACAAAATATAGTTCAATATCAGGACATAAGTGGAATGACTTGGATGGTATTGGAGGAACAACGGATGATAAATCAAATCCAATTAATGGATGGACTATTTTCATTGATGCAAATAGCAATGACAAACTTGATTCGGGAGAGATTTCTGACACAACAGAAGTGGATGGATCATATCTGTTTGATAATCTAGAACCAGGTACATACAAGATAATGGAGGTATTACAACTAGGTTGGATAAATATAACTGGGAAGAGCCAAGAAATTACAATTTTTGCTGGCGAAGATAAATCAGATGTAGACTTTAGTAATGCAAAGTATCCAACAATACAGGTAATTAAGAAGATTGATACTGATGGAGATGGAGATATTGATATTGAGAATGCAACAGATTGGACATGGAAGATAGGAACAATAGATACATATGGTACAGGTATAGATCCTGTTGAGAAAATGCCAGGCCAATATACCATATCGGAAGTACGGAAGGACAACTATCATGTAACATCGTTAGTATGTGTTAAAGGTAATACAGAGTTATATAACCAGAAAAGTGAGAGTGCAATTATTACATTACAATCAGGAGATAATGTAGTCTGTACATTTACTAATACACGAGACACAGGGACATTGATCGTTAAGAAAGTGGTTGATAATGACAATGGTGGTATTCTTCAAGCAGATGATTTTTCATTCAAGGTTAATGATGATGATTCTACAAAATTCATCCCAAGTACAACAGACCCATTATTAGGAGAAAATACAATTAGAAAAGTTCTAACAGGTCCCTACTCTATTACAGAGTCAGAGGCAAACCAGAGAGGATATACAACTACCTATGACAATTGTTCTGGTGTCATTCTTTCAAATAATGAGACAGAAACATGTACTATAACGAATACGAGTACTCATGGGAAAATTATTCTAAAGAAAATAGTAGTTCCTTCAGATGATGAAACAGAGTTTGAATTCACCGGTGATCTTAATGGGATTATAGGAAATGGTGAGGAATTATCAGATATAGTAACTCGAGATACCTATGTTGTAACAGAGAAACCTGTAGAGGGTTGGGTTATTGATTCCATTGTATGTGAAGATCCAACGGAAAATAGTGGTGCCAATCCTGAGAATGAATCGCAAATACTCTTTAATGTAGATGATGGTGAGACTGTAATATGTACAGTAACAAATAGTAGATTAGGGGAAATATCAGGATATAAATTTGAAGATAATGATGGCGATGGTCTTTGGGATGATGGAGAATTAGGATTATCAGATTGGGAAATCACAGCACAAATTGGAAATAAAATTATTACAAAGACTACGGATGAAAACGGCTATTACGAGTTTGAGAATCTTCCTTTTGGCACATATGTTGTCCGTGAGACTGCTCAGGATGGTTGGACTCAAACATCAATCAATCCAGAAAACATTCCTATTTCAGCAGGAGATGAAATTGAGGATGTAAACTTTGGTAACTTCAAACATGTAACAATCAATGTATCTAAAGATGTAGTTGGAATTGATGAGTCTACAGATGTTATTGATACAAAAGAATTTACAGCACTTCTTAACAATGCAGATGGTAAAGCAATTGCAGAGAGTACTACAGCAACATATACAATCACAGAGCCAGGTACATATACGGTATCAGAGGCAGAAGAAAAAGATTACAAAATTTTGGGCTGTTTCTTAGGAGATGATGAATTCACTAATTATAAAGTAGAAAGTGGTCAAATATATAATGTTGTATGTAAGAATGCACAACTTCCTGCAAAATTAATTGTAAGAAAGAATGTTGTAAATAGTCAGAATATTGATGAGGAAATATTCTCAGAAGACGAATTTGATGTAGTCTTAGGAGAAGAAGAAACAAAACAGATGGCAGACAAATTAGATGGTAAGATAAAAGCAGAATTTGATGGATTACAACCAGATGATTATACTTTCACAGAAACACCAAAAGAAGGATATGTCTTTGAAGGTTGTACGGATGGAGGAATGGTTACATTAGGAAGTAACCAGACAGTTGAAGTAGCATGTACAAACAAAATTATTGATCCACTTCTTGAAATTGAGAAAACAAACAACAAGCAAACCATAGATCAAATACCAGGTGATGAAGTAATATATACCCTAATTGTTACTGCACCCCAAAGACAGGTTGCTCAAGAGGTTTCATTTAATCAAGCTTCTCGAATGGCCATATCACCCGAAGTAACTGGCAAATACATTGTTGAGGATGTCGTTGTCTCAGATATCGCTCCATCAGGATTCAAATATATTCCTGGGACTTGGACTGCAAAGTCATCAATTAATCCTGATTTGACAGTTGATGAACCAGTATACGATGGTAGATATGCAGCAACATGGGAACTTGGAGATATGCAAGAGGGAGAAGTAATAACCTTAACTTACAAGACTCAGATATCTTTACTTACTGACTCTGGAACATATCCTGATATTGCATGGGTAAAGGGGAAATCAGTTGCGAATGTACCAGTTCTAGGGAATATCTCCCCTGGTGCTTCTACTCCATTTGTGGGAACGGATGTCACAGTAATAGAGCCTTTAGAAACTGAGGAAGGGGAAGTTTTGGGAGCAACTACATATCTTCCCAATACAGGTTCAAGTACATATTTAACATTTGCATCATTAATTACAATGATTCTAGGTTTCGTAACCTTACTGCTTAGTTCTCAAAAGAAATATCTCAAGAAATTAGCACTCTCCTTTGTTCTCCTCTTCTTAATTTTTCCTTCAAGTGCATTTGCATTTGAAAATTTAATTGTAAAAATTGAAGAACCAAAATCACCAACAGGAAATCAATCATTCAATATTGATTTTACTGCTCAAGATATTAATGAAGAATCAATTGCAATAGAGTGTTACAAAAATGATGTGCTTTTCTTCACACTTACTGGGAACTCTGGGTCATGCCCAGTTACAGTAGAAACAAGTGGTACCTATACCTTCTATGTAAAAGCAAAGACATCTACTTCAGAAGTTCAATCAGCGACAGTAACTGTCGTCGTTGATTTAGCTACACCACTACCAGTGGTTGATTACACTAAAACGAACAATGTTTTAAGCTTCAAAACTGCTAATGATGGAAGAAGTTCAATGGTTGAAATCTTTAGATCAGACAAATCTACATTCATTGCAAAGTCAGCTTCTCGACTCACGGCAATGTCCGTCGTTCCGAATACTGCATATTCATATACTGACACAACTGTAGAAGAAGGAAAGACATATTACTATGCATTAAGAGCTGTAGATTCCTTAGGGAATGTCTCAACTATTGTTGCAGACAAAACAGTTGTAATTCTACCAGTATCCACAAACTCCACAGCTACTGTTACAGTTGCATCAGTACCTCAAAATGGAGGAAATGCAATACAAATTGATCAGGAAGGAGAAGTAGCTGGAGTGAAAGAAGAAGAAAAAGAGAAAGAAACAGATGGCGAGGTTGAAGGTGAGAAAGACGAGACAGAGAACAAGGAGACAATTCAAGAAAAAGTTTCTAAATCAGTCAATACATATTGGTATGTTTGGGGTATTGGCTTTCTTCTACTCGGTGGTTTAGTATATATCTATGGCAGAAGAAACAAAAAGAATTAATAAAGGGAAGTTAATTGGGAAAATACTCCTTTTAGTGGGCTTTTCAATTCTGTTAAAAACATATTGGCCAGTTCTCTTGTCCTATTTCAATTACTACACGAACAACAACTACAGTAATACTGTGATTGTTGAAATGGCAAACGATGAAAAAGAGGTAACAAAAGAAATAAAAAAAGATACAGAAGCTGTATTCGTTGATCCTAAATTTGGACTTTACATCCCCCAGTTAAGGATAAATGCTTCTGTAATAAAGGATGTAAATCCTACGAATGAATCGGAATATCTTTTTGCTTTAGAGAAAGGAATAGCTCACGCCAAAGGAAGCAATACACCTGACCAATCAGGGAATGTTTTCTTATTCGCCCATTCTGCAGTTAATTTCTATGAGCAAAGAAAATACGATATATATTTCTACTTACTTTCAGAATTGAAAGAAGGGAATGAGATTGTCGTAAGTTACAATGGAGTAATTTACAAATATTTAGTAGACAAGGTAATTAATGTGCCCAAAACTGAATTAAAATACCTAGGTAGATACTCTGAAAAAGACACACTAACATTAATGACCTGCTATCCACCAGGAACTGATTTCAGAAGAACAATTGTAATTGCATATCGTGATTTAGAGAGTAATTAGATTCGAAATTTCTCATTTTTTCATAGAAACGGTATACTGTATTGTTAAATTGTTTTAAAAAATACATGACACAAATTCATCAAGTTTACAGATGCAAAATCTGTGGAAATATTGTAGAGGTATTACATGAAGGAGCAGGTACTTTGGTATGTTGCGGACAGGATATGGAATTGTTTATTGAGAAACTACAAGATGAAGGGAATGAAAAACACCTTCCAGTTGTAGAAATCAATGGAAATAAGGTTGTAGTAAAAGTTGGGAGTATTGAGCATCCTATGGAAGAAGCTCATTACATTGAATGGATTGAAGTAATAAATGGGAACAAGAGCTACAAAAAATTTCTTTCACCAGGAGAAGTCCCTATGGCTGAATTTGAGATTGAGGATATTGGGAAATTACGGGTAAGAGAGTATTGTAATATCCATGGTTTGTGGGAAACAGAAATCTAGTTAACCGAGTCTTTCTTTAGATAGTCTTCTATTGCAGCCTTTACAGCTTGCTCTGCTAAATTAGAACAGTGCATCTTAATCGGTGGCAAGCCATCAAGCGCCTCTGCTACACTTTTGTTAGTAATCTCTAAGGCCTCATTGATACTTTTTCCCTTAATCATTTCTGTAACCATACTGCTTGTTGCAACAGCTGCTCCACAACCGAAGGTCTGGAATTTTACATCAGTAATAATATCCCCCTTTACCTTTATTGTCATTCTCATGATATCTCCACATCTTGGATTTCCTACCTCGCCTACTCCATCCGCATCTTCTATTACACCAACATTTCTAGGATTCATAAAGTGATCCATTACTTTTTGACTGTATTCTTGCATAGGATTAATATCTTAATTTATTTCTTTTTTCTCGAATCAACATACAAGGGTGACATCATTCTCAACCTTTCAACAATTTGAGGGAGTTTCTCTAATAGATATTTTACTTCTTCTTCTGTATTCTCAATAGAAAAACTAAGCCTTAATGAACCATGCGCAATTTCATGAGGTAGCCCTAGTGCCAAAAGAACATGTGAAGGTTCCAATGAACCCGATGTACAAGCGGAACCACTAGAAGCACAAATACCCAATTGATCAAGAAAGAGAAGAATAGATTCTCCTTCAATATATTTAAAACATACATTTACATTACCAGGTAATCTTCTCTCCCTATCTCCATTAACTATCGTATCTGGAATTGATTTGAGGAGACCCTCAACGGCCATTTCTCTTAGGGTTTCTAAATATTCACTCTTACCCTTGATATCCTTTGAAGTTAATTCTACGGCCTTTCCAAACCCTACAATCCCCGCTACATTCTCTGTGCTACCTCTCCTCTTTGTTTCTTGCCCACCTCCATGAAGAAGATTCTCAATATCTGTTCCTTTCTTTACAAAAAGAGCCCCTACTCCCTTTGGTCCATTAATCTTATGTGCAGAAACAGACAAGAGGTCAACATTCAATGATTGAACATCTATCTCTAGTTTCCCTAATGCTTGTACTGCATCTGTATGGAAGTAAATCTTTTTCTCTTTTGCTATCTCTCCTATCTCCTTAATTGGTTGAATAGTCCCTATCTCGTTATTTGCAAACATCACTGAAAGAAGAATCGTATCTTCTCTAATTTCTTTAAGAATATTCTTAGGATCTACAATCCCATTCTTCTCTACAGGAACATATGTTATCTCAAAACCTTTTGTTTCTAAATATTTGCATGTATTCAGAACAGCATGATGCTCAATATTTGTAGTAATTATGTGTTTTCCCTTTTTTTCATTTGCAAAAGCAATTCCTTTAATAGCCCAATTATCACTTTCAGTCCCAGAACCTGTAAAGAAAATCTCATTATCTTGTGCATTAATTGCTTTCGCAACTTTTTCTCGGGCATCTTCTATCGCTCTTTTAGATTCTCTTCCAAGGGAATATATACTTGAGGGGTTGCCATATGACTCGTTAAGAAAGGGCAGCATCGCTTCAAGGACATCTTTAGATATCTTTGTAGTAGCTGCATTGTCAAAGTAATATATATGTTCTGACATACTCTTATTTTATCATTTCTAACTTCTCTTGCCTATTTCATTTGTTTTAGCTGAATTGATATACTAAGAAGTAGAAATAAATTCATTAAGATATTTAAATATGAGTTTAGAGATACTTTCAGACATAGATAATCCTGAAATACCAGAACAGCAAAAAGAGTTTGCACCAAGTTACAAAGAAGAATTCTGTTCAAGCTTCGAAGATGCCGTCGAGAGAATTATTGCTGAAGAAGAGACTAACAGAGTTATTCTTTGTGATATAGATGGTGTTTTGATGGGCAATAAAGACAAGATTCCAGCATTCTCTCTGTTGAACAAATCTGAAATCCCAGATGTAACCCAGGGATATCTTTGGAATTTGAGAGAAGAATTTGGAAACAGAGTTGTAATAGTAACAAATAGAGACCCGAAATTAAATCTTTTCTTAAGCTCAAAATATATTGTTGATAGAGTAAAAGAGGTTCGAGAGAAAAATGGTCCAGAATTGAAAATATTTTCCTCATTGCTCAAACAGGTCCCTTTCTTAGCGAAAGAAGAAAAGGACAGTTTGATTGGATACTTAGGTGAGCTTTTACCTCACAATCAAGATTTGACTATTACATCAATAGAAGATTGGAGTTTTGTTTCGTTAAATAGGAAAACTTTTCTAGTTGATATCGCCAAACTTCTTTACGATAGATACAAGATAAAGAGTAATATTTACAACTATGTAGTAAAGAAATAGCCTAATTAGTACTGTTATTAATCAACAAGAAATGAGACTTTAGCTTTCTCACTGGCTTGGAATGTTCCTGTCTTTTCCACTTCTTGAAGAACTTGCGCACACATTACATCTTCTGCTGGTTGTGTAATTGTCAGAAGTACTGATACTTGTTCTGGGTAGCTTTCTAATACAATCTCTTGTGTCTTAAATTCGTGACAAGGTGTAGGAAGTGAGCCAGTAATTTTGTAATCCCAAACATTCTCTTCCTTGTTTTCATCTTGATATTTCGCATAGAAAGTAAAACCATTTTTCTCAATCGAGAACTCCCCTACTTTACTTTCATTGTCCGAAGTATCTGTACCTTTTTTATCCAAGACCATTACTTTCAAGAATAATCCAGCGAAAAGGATTAGCAACATAAGTAAGAAACCCGCACCAATGACCCCTTTTTTATTCATCTTTTTTCCTATTTATATTAGTTTTTCTCTGTTTAACAGAGTGAATTAACAGAACCCACACAGAACCTAGCATCATTAACAAACCTGATACAACCATTACAGCGTCAAAGTAAGATTCTCCAAGATTCGCAATTGAGCCAACCAACAAGCTTGTCATCGCAGTTGAGATACTAATTACAGTTTCATAAAAGGCATACTGAGTACCCTCTATTCCACTATCAATATTTGTTGCAAACAGTTTTCTCCAATTGGTGACATTCAAGGAAGCTCCAATTCCAAAAATGAATTGAAGTGTGTAGTAATGTGAGGGGATTGTAATATGGGGAAATAATGTAAATGGCAAACCCATTAGGATGATTCCAGTAGCTAAGAGTAAGATTTCATCTTTATCGCCCTTTATCCTATCAGTAATATACCCCATTGGTATTTGAAACAATGCTCTTGTGAAAAAATATACTGAAGTACCAATTCCTACAAATTTAATGGCATCAACACCGAGTTTATGAGACAAATAAATACCTGAGAGAGCAGAAATTATCAAAAAGGGACCCCAAGTAAACATATCTGCTATCGTCAAAAGGATTACAGTATTATTTTTTTTCCTTTTTTTAATTAACTGCATATATAATAAGATAACTTGTTGGCAAATATTTATCAATATGTTAAATTAAATCATGAATCTGCCCTATTCAGAATATATTAATATTGCACTATTTCTTTTTTCTTCCATAATACTTTTTCTTTATGCTATTGATAGCTTAGGAAAAGAGTTCTTGGACTTGGCTACGGAGAGTTTTAGAAAGATAGTATCAAAATTATCTAAGAATCGTTTGCTAGGTGCACTAGCTGGTGCTATTAGTACTGCCCTAGTTCAATCAAGTACTGCAATGACAACGGTATCAATGACCTTGGTAAACACTGGAATCATATCTTTCCATGATAGTTTGGCAATTATCTTTGGAAGCAGTATAGGTACAACCCTAACTGCGCAACTTGCTCTTTTAACTTCTACACCAGTAGCTCCGGTTCTTCTAATTATTGGTTTTCTTTTTAGATTTGCGCCCAAGAAGATAAAAATGGCAGGGAAACCAATTTTCTTAATGGGTTTTGTTCTTTTTTCCTTAAATCTCTTGACTATCTCGATAGAACCGTTAAAAAGCAATTTTACTTTTCTAAGTATATTTTCATCTCTTTCTTCTCCATTTGTTGCATATATACTCTCAACTTTCTTTACGGTTATTGTTCATTCCAGTTCTATTACTTCTGGAATAGTTGTTGTATTAGCTGCACAAGGTCTTTTGCCAATACCTATTGCTATCCCAATGATTTTGGGAGCTAATTTAGGGACTGCAGTAAGTTCTTTAATAGTTACCGCAGATATGGGTTTGTATGCCAAAAGAGCTGGATATGCTAATTTCTTGTTCAAAGCCCTTGGCTCTTTTGCATTTTTACTTTTTGTAGATAAATTTATTCTTCTTTTGACATTCATAACCTCTAATTTGGGTCAACAGGTTGCTCTTGGGCATTTGTTTTTCAATGTAATTAATACTTTTGCATTCTTAATCCTACTTAACCCTTTTGAAAAGCTTGTGAACAGATTGGTCCCTGGTACGGAGGAGGAGATTCTCTTCCAGACTAAATATATAGAGGATATTGAACCCAAGAAAATAGTTGAAAGTTTTGATGATATTAAAAAAGAAATCGGTCATTCTGTGGAAATCACTATAAAAATTTACAAAAGAGCTCTAATGCTGTATTACAATTCTTCTCAAAAGATTGTTATGGAAATTAAGAAGTTTGAGACATTGAATGATTTCTTGGATGACGAGATAACCAAGGCTTTACTATCAACAACAGGTAATAGGCTATCAAGGAAATTAGCAAAAGCATCTATCATGTATGTTAAGGTTTCCAATACAATTGAACAACTTGCAGATTTGGGCATAGATTTCAGTAAGGTCTTTATTCGAATGCATACATTAGATGTTTCTCCGGATGAAATCCCAATAGGAAGATTAACAGAGGTCTTTAATTTACTTATAGCACTCTTTAAGAGTATTGGGGTTCAAATAAACAAGCCAAATGAATCAGAACTGTTGGCTATAAAGGATAAAGAAGAAGAAATTTACAGTATTATTAACGATGAGTTTAATATCCATGTCAGGAAATTACAGGAGAGTCAAAGCTACCATGGAAACATCTTCGTAGATGCCATCTCAATCATTGAGTTATCGGTGTCAAAAGTCCGAGAAATTCGTAAGTTACTCCTTAAGTATGTTCGAGAATTTAATTAAAATTACTCGATAATATTTACTTCAGAAATTAGTTCAATATTGTAATTTTTTTTAACATCTGCTTTCATTTTGTCAGTAAAATCCTTTATCTCTTTCCCAGTAGCTTTCATATTTGTAACAACACATAGAGCATGTTTGTCATGGACTCCAACATTTCCCTCCCATTCCCCTTTCCAACCTAACTCATCTAGCAATCTGCCTGCTGGGATTTTTACTAATTCTACTCCTTCCTTTTTGATGTCAAAATTGTAGGAAAGATTTTCAACTGGATAAGCTTGTAAATCCTTAATCAGCTTTGAAAGTTCATAATATTTCTCTTTGGTGACAATTGGGTTTTCAAAGAAACTGCCACATGTCCCCCAATCATCAGTACTTGGGAGTCTTTTGTTTCTCTGTCTAACAATGGCTTCCATTACATCTTGAATACTAAATGGCTCACTTGCAAAGGATTGTAATTCTTCCATGATAGAACCATATCTCCCTGCTCTCTCGTGATAGCTTAATTCAAATTTTTTTGTGTTTTTCTTTAATTTGAAAGTTGCATATGTAATTAAAAATTTGTTCCTCCAAATATTTTTAAAATTACTTCTCCTATACTCGTATCCACACGCTGATGGTTTAAGAGAGACTTTCTTCATTGTTTCTAAATTAATGGCTCGAATACTAAACAGTGTATCTGTAATATTCTGTCCATATGCTGCAATATTTTGAGCAACTGCTCCGCCAACTGTTCCAGGAATTAATACCAAGTTTTCAACCCCAGCATAATCTTTTTCTACGCACCACTTTACAAAATCATCCCAAATTTCACCACTTGCTACTTCAATTTCAACATATTCAGTAGTTTCTTTAACTACTTTTTTACCTTTAAAAATTGGTTTGAGAACAATTCCATCCCAGTCGTTCACAAGTAAAGTATTGCTTCCTCCACCAAGAATTAGTATTTTCTCATTTTTGAACAATTCCTTGTTTTCAATCAATTCATTTGGCTCTTCAATCTCTATTAGATACTTTGCTTTCGAATCAATTTTGAAAGTATTTAAATTTTTTAAAGAAACATTCTTCTGAATTCCCATATTTGAAAAAATTATTTTAAATACTTCCTTGGAACACGCTCAGTAATATTACTGAGTAAGTCCCACATGGACCTCTCACTTTGCTTAGAAATATTTTGGAGTTTAATTTTCTCTCCCCACAACTCAACATCATCTCCCACATAGGCCTCTCCTTTGTCTCCAAGACTTACCATGCATTGATCCATACACACTCTTCCTACAATTGGGAATTTTTTGCCATTTATATTTACAATTCCACTGTTACTTAAACTTCTTGGATATCCATCTGCATATCCTACAGGAAGGGTAACAATTCTTTCTCTCTTCTTTGTGAGGTAGGTTCTTGCATATCCTACACTCTGACCTTTCTCAAGTACTTTGAAATACAGTACCTTAGTTTTGAAAATCATTAATGGTTTAAGTCTCCTTTGTACTTTTTCATCTAAAGAATACCCATACATCATTATTCCTGGTCTTACCATAGTGAAGAAAGAAGAAGCTAGATTCCTAGAAAGTGCACCACTATTTGCTAGGTGTACTAAGGGAGGAAGATGGTATTTATCTTTTACAAAGTCTAATATCTCCTTAAACCTTTTAAGTTGAAGGTTAGTAAATTCTGGATTGTCATATGAATCTGCAAAATGAGAAAATATTCCCACTATTTCCAAATTATCTAAGGAAAAAGCTTTTTTCAAAAATTCTTCTTTTCTATCCCATTGTACCCCTATTCTTCCCATTCCAGTATCGAATTTCAAATGAACTCTAGCTTTTTTCTTCAACCTCTTGGCAGTTTTAGATATTGATTCCAATTTTTCAATTGATGAACCAGTGATATCAATATTATTTTTTATGTATAAATGAATTTGATTGTTTTCTACAGCACCTAAAACTAATATTGGAAGTTTAATCTTATTCTTTCTCAACCACAAAGCTTCTTCAATATATGCAACACCTAAATAATCAATTTTCAATTTCTCTAATCTCTTTGATATTTCTACTAATCCGTGTCCATAGGCATTTGCCTTAACGATACTTAAGATCTTTCTGTCTCCGACGATATCTCTAATCACAGATATGTTGTTATCTAAATTTCTCAGATATATCTCTGCTCGGGTTGGTCTGTTTGCGAATATGTTGCTTTTAAACATTTACTATATTCTACTAGCTTGGACTTGGGTTGTTAAGGGTGGTAAAATATTGAATATATCTAAATTAATATTTTTAAATCAATATGGGATATGTAGGAAATATTGAAGAAATTACAGAACAAAATTCTAATTTCAGAAAAGTCATTTATACAGGGAATCATCTTCAGCTTGTTGTGATGTCATTAAAACCTGGAGAAGATATTGGAGAGGAAGTTCATCCAAAAGTAGACCAGTTCTTTAGAGTAGAAGAAGGTGAGGGAAAAGTTATTATGAACGGAGAAGAGACTATGTTTAGTGAAGGTTTTGCGGTTGTAGTTCCTTCAGGAACAAAACACAATCTGATAAATACTTCAGAAACAGAGGACTTGAGGCTTTATACAATATATACTCCAGCGAATCATTTAGAGGATGTAGTCCATGCAACTAAAGAAGATGCAATGGCCGATGAAGCTGATGAAGCTTTTTCAGAGAAAGTAAATGCATAATAGTTTATTGGTTTTGTCTTTTTTAGAATACAAATATGAAAAAAAGAGAATTTACTCTTGATATATTAAAAAGTATAGCAGTTGTTTTGATGTCTTTTGTACATGTTAATTCACTGCTTTACTCTGGAGGTGGAATTTTAGATAAGATTACTTTTCTCGGTGCAACTGTATGCTTCTCTGTTTTCCTTTTCTCAATAGGATTTGTTAGCGGAAAGAAGATGGGAGAGAAGAAAGAAGATAGCTGGGCAAAAATTCTGAAGAAATCATTATGGATTTATCTAGTGTATATTCTTTTTGGTGTTTTCTCCTTCTTCCTTGAAAAGAGATCTGTTTCTTTCAAAGATGTATTAAATATAGCAATATTGCAAAATCTTCCAGAATACACTGAATTTCTAATATCAATAATATTTTTTACAATTCTATCAAAATTACTCTTCAAGCCTTTTCAAAAATTGCTTTACAAGCCATATCTTTTAGTTGAGATTTCTCTTTTGTTTTTCATAATTGGAAGTATCCTTTGTACTATCGATATTTCACAACCAGTGTTGATTTGGTTTCAAAAACACTTAGTGGGCTTGAGAAACGGTACACACGTGTTTCCTGTATTTCAATATCTCTCTATATATACAATGGGTGTTCTTTTTGCCAGATACAAATCCAAAATTACTTACTCATGGGTATTCTCCTTGTCTTTTCTTCTTTTGGTCGTCTTAATGGCTTTAGGAGCTCCAGGATGGTATAGATGGCCACCTTCATTGAATTTCCAATTGTATGGAGTCATATTCATCTCTTTAATTTTATTTCTACTTGAATTTATTAAAGAGAAGCCTTTTATGAAGTATTTGACAGTATTTGGGAGAAATACTCTAATCTCTTTTATATTCTTAACTACTGTAACATTCGTTTTAGCACTGTTTGTAAAAGATTCTTCCGACTCATCCTTGCTACTTTGGTCTTTAAATATTGGAGTACTCTTTCTTACCTATCTCTCCATTTATTTCCTAAAAAGGTAAATTTCATGGTATAATACACTATGGGACATAGAAATAGAAATATGTTTACAACCTTTTTGCTGCTTTTCCTCATTGGGGCTTTTGCTTTTGGTATCGTAAAAATTGTTCAAGGTAATACGGATAAAGAGCAAACAGAGGAAACAAAGCAAGTAAAAGAGGTAAAAGGTAATGCTGAAACAGTAGTTTGTTCTACAATTCAACCCTTAGTTCAATCGGTTGTCAACAGTCCTACTCTTGAAAGAAGATGGTATTTAAAGGGAGACGGAAACAATTTTTCTGATATTATTTTAGAGATACCAAACACAAATATATCAACTTCGGATATTAGATTTTTTTCACTAAAGTATTACGTGGATTCAGAAGCTAATTCCAAAGATATGGAATACAGCGAATCAGAGAAAAAATGGTTAGGGAAAGTAAATCTAAACGAACTTGAAGTTGGAGAACATATCATAACAATTACATCAACGATTAAGGATTGTGAATTTAATGAAAAGAAGGAATTACCTTTTATCCTCTCCTACCCAGTATATGTTACTTGGACATTAGACTGGGAAGGTAGCGATGTTAAACAGAGTAATTTAGATAGTATTGTTGATATCTCATCAAAATACGGTATACCTGTAACTCATTTCTTTAATCCTTATATTTACTACTCTCTTTCAGAAAACAGATCAAAGGCTATTACCGAATGGGTACTAAACAGAAGAACTGTTGGTGACAGTATTGGTCTTCATCTTCATATGTATGACAAATATGTTATGGCTGCAGGAGTAACACCAAAGACTACTAGATGGGGTTATGAGGGTTACGGAAAGGGTTACGATGTGCCGACTGAAGAGTACAGTTACAGTGAGTTTATGAAAATACTTTCATTAGCTAAAAGCGATTTTGCAAAAAATGAATTAGGTGTTCCTACTCTATACAGAGCGGGAGGTTGGTTTGCTGATGAAGATATTCTTAGGGCGGTCCAGGATTCAGGCTTTAAAGCTGATTCTTCTGGTAGAATTTCTTACACAATTGGTACCAACAAAATCACAGGTCCCTGGACTTTACAAACAACCACTCAACCCTATTTGCTAAATTTAAATAATCAAAATGATACAATCAGTGGTGGTTCACAATTATGGGAGATTCCTAACAATGGTTTGGATTCATGGTCATTTAATGCTAATCAAATGATTCAAGCATTTAATCAAAATTATACCGCAGGGATTAATGACAGTACTAAAGTAGTAACATATTTAAGTCACCCACAAGGCTTTGAACATGACAATCCTATTCTAAATCAAGTATTCACACATATCTCTATGTATTCTTACAACTCAGATTCTGGTCCAGTAATCTTTACTACAATTGACAAGCTTCCAATGTTAACGCAAAATAGATAGTAATGGATATTGAAAAAATTGCAGGTTCTCTAAATGGATATTTAAGTATATACGGAATAAGAGTTTTGGTTGTTTGTTCAACGTTGCTTTTTACAGTTTCTTGGCTTGCAATTTGGAAGTTTTTTTCAAGATTTAAAGAGATTAAAATCATTTTCCTGATTGTCCTATTCCTTTCAATACTAGTGTTAACTTTTCTTCCTTTTGTACATTACAAAATGCCTGTAGAGCAATCAAATATTTTTGGAGTAATGCTGACTCTCTTACCTCTTTGGTTCCTTTTTTGGGGTTTCCTCTTCTATGTTCTCTCCAATAAAACAAGTGATTTAAATGGACAAAAAAGTAAAAAAGTTCTTAAAGTATCAAGCTTTGTTTCAATAACATTGACAATTACCGCACTACTCTTTGTCCTTTTTGTATCTCTTTTTGCAAGACCGTATGTAACTCTTGCAGGTTTACAAGAAGATACTGTTGTAAATGAAAACAGTAGTTTCAAAATGAGGTTGACGGTACCGGTTCTAAGAAAAACTCTTAATGTTGTAATTTCTCCTGAACAGGATGTAGATATGATTTACGACTATGTCTCGGGTTCGACTGATTGGATAGATGGGTTTGATGTTATTCCAACTCAAAACTATCCTGCCGAATCAAAAATAGTTGTATATGTTGTAGGCCTTTCAAGTATTTTTCCTGGAAGTAATATGCATGAGCAAAGTTTAGAGTTTTTTACTCCTTCTTTACCGACTGTTAAAAGTAGTAATTTCGACACAGTTTCTTCTGATGTTAATGTCGAGACAGATTTAGAAATTTCTCTTGACAAGGTGAATGTTGATTCTGCCAAATGGACTTTTGAGATTGAGCCGCCTGTTGAATTTGATACTGTGTATAACGGAGACAAAATAAACATTGACTTCAAACATCTAGCTCAGGGGACGACATACAATGTAAAGGTATATAGGGCAAATCGAATTTACAATACAAAAACGAAAGAGGAAGTTTCCATTGAGAACCAAAAAATCATTAAAGAGTATTCCTTTAAAACCATTAATCCACCAGGAATTAATAGCTTTAACTGGAAAAATACCTCTCTACCGAACACAGAGCCATTAGTTGTAGAATTTTCTGATAAGGTCTCCCTTGCGACTTTTACAAATCTGTATCGTATAGAACCCAATATTGCTCATACAATCTCGATTGGTTCTAATGGGACTTCATTCGTCCTATCCCCCAAAGGGGGATTTGCAAAAGATACGGCTTACACGGTGACTTTTCTTAAGGGGCTTAAAACTGCAAGTGGTGGGTTTTTTGAAGAGGATGTTCCACTTTCTTTTAGAACTGCAGGTGCAGTTAGAGTTCTTGCATTTAACCCTAGAAATGGAATTACTGGAGTAAAAAGAAGTACAAAGAGTATTTCAGTTGTTTTTGATCAAAAAGTTGACAAGGCATCTGCTGAGGCAAGATTTTCGATGAATCCACCTGTACCAGGTACTATTTCTTGGAGTGGTAATACATTGATTTATTCACTAGGGAGTGAGTTAGAATTTTACAATAGATATACAGTTTCAATTGCTCCGGGTGTAGTCTCCGTTTACGGTTTGGATTCTAATCAAGCATTTACTTCATCTTTTACTACTGAGGAACAGGTGGTAATATTGTCTGTACCTCAGTTTTACCAGCCAAGGGGTTTTGATTGTAATCTTTATGCTACTAAAATGGCTCTAGGGTTTAGAGGTATATCCCTTAGTGTTGAAAGTGCAAAAGCAAGTATAGGTATAGGAGAAGACCCTAACTCATCCTGGGTGAATGGATATGGTGTACATTGGGGTCCCTTATCAGGATACATTAGTGGTTTTAGATCGATTTCAGTAAAAGGTGGTTGGAATGTAGTAGGATTGGCTACAGAAATAATGAATGGGAACCCTTCTATAGTTTATGTTTACAATGGAGCTTCTACCCCTATTGGTCAATTTGAACTTCCCGGAGGGTTTACAGGGTTCATGGGAATGCATTCTGAGGTTGTTGTGGGTTTTACTGGAAGAGCAGACAATCCAACTTCTATAATTACTAACGATCCCTGGAGAGGAAGAAGAAAATATACAATTGGTAGTTTTTACGGTATTTGGGGATATTTAGGGAATCGAGCAATCGTTGTATATTAACAAACATCTCAAAAAATGCTATACTATAGGACTTTAATTTTGCATTGTATTGCTTGTAATGGAACCAAAAGAAACAGTAGAGAGAATTGTATTAGCATCCTTGGCAATGTCGTCTGTTGCACCAATCAAGGGTAATTTTTTAGATATTAATCCGAAACCTCAAGTAGCTCAATTTGAACAAATAGAATTTGAAACTGAAAAAGAAGAAAGGGATTTGACTCAAGCACCATACGAATTTTTAGAAAGTAGGGATATAATTGTTGAGGTAAACCTACAAGATTTTGACTTTCCTAAACTGTCTGAATACACTCTCTCCTCTATTGAAAATCTTCAGAAAGAAAATATTTTCCAAACCACACAAAATACTCTTATGTACCTAATTCCTTTAGACAATGAACAGAATGTGCTAGAAGAATTACCAGTAAAACAATTTGGAGTAAA
>CAZGKK010000006.1:0-26935 GCA_964526165.1 uncultured Candidatus Saccharibacteria bacterium
TAAAGATCCATGCTATTGTTTTAAAGAATTCTTTTGGAGTAAGTCCCTCTTTTTTATCTTTTTTGTCTTTCATTATGCTTTCAAGTGTTTTTCAATGATATTCAATATTTTTTTTAAAAGGGCTTCGATAGAATCAGCCTTTATCAAAACACCTGAAGCATATGTATGACCACCACCACCTAGTTCTTCTGCAATAACCCTAACATCTTGAAATTCCTTGGTACTTCTAAAAGAAACGAACCAACTATTTTTTGTATTCATGTCAGGCTTAATTATAAAACCCCAATGCACACCCTGTATAAATCTAAGAAATTTGTCTCTCAAAAAAGCTTGTGCTTCACTCGCACCCTGTTTGAGTTCTAAATCCTCCTCTAAATCTTTCCTGTCAACAAACATATATGCCATATCCTTTTCAATACTTAATGATTGTAAGTATTTAATAATTGCATGAGTAGCCTCTCTTGGGAATTTCGATTTTCTGTAAGCAAAATCTTCTAAATCAACATCTACAATACTCTTAGCTTCAGCAAATACCCTGTGCGTATTAGGTGTCGTAATATCGTAAAGGAATCTACCAGTATCAGCTACAATCCCATATTGAACTAGGGATGCTGTATCCTCATTTAATAAAAATTTTTTCCCAAAAACTTCTTTAAGTAACATATATACCTGCTCGGTTGCTGAACTCATATTCTCATTTATCAATAACACATTATCATTTGTGTCAAAAGATGTGTCATGGTGATCAATAACAACAAGAGGCAATGAATTATCAATCTTATCATTCTCCTCCGAACACAAGCTTAAATCTCCAGCATCAGTAAGTAATATCAAGTCAAAACCAGTACTGTTGAGCTCTTTTACTAGTTTAATTTCTTTCATTCTTGGGAGTCTCATTGAGGGATTTTGTTTTGCTTGTATTGTAAAATTCTTTTTAGGAAAAAACTGCATAAGTACCTGTTTAAGCAAAAGAGCGCTACAAAACGCATCAACGTCAGGTCCCTTATGGGTTAATATTAGAGTATTTGAAGATTTCTCAATTAATTTCTTGAATTGTTTGTAACTGTTTTTCATATTCTTGATAATACCAAATGAGCAGAATATAATACAGAGATGCTTTTAAATTAAATGAAATTCAAATGTTAGATATTAAAAGAATAGTTGAGAGTAAAGAAGAAGTTGAGAATGGTCTTTTGAAGAGAATGAAAGAGACTGATTTTAATCTAGATGAAATAATTGCTCTCTATGAAGAGAAGAAAAAATTACAGTTGAAGTATGATACAGGAAGGGCAGAACAGAATAGATATAATGAGAAAATGTCTTCGGTAGACAAAGGAAGCGATGAATTCAAGAATTTGCTTGTTGAACTGAAGAAAAAATCTGACGAGGTTAAAGAGTGTGAAGAAGAATTAAGGGATGTTGAAGGAAAGATAAAATCTTTAATAGAGGTACTTCCAAATATACCTGATACTGATGTTCTTGCTGGAGACAAGGAAAACAATGAGGTAATCAAAGAGGTTGGAAGTAAACCATCTTTCCACTTCCCAATAAAAGACCATGTATCACTTGGGGTAGACCTGGAAATGCTAGATTTTGATAGAGCTTCAAAAATATCTGGGAATAATTTTAGTATGTATAAAGGTTTAGGAGCTCAATTAGAATGGGCCTTAGTAAATTACTTTGTCTCGGAACATATCAAAGCAGGATATGAGATGATAATTCCCCCTAATCTTGTAGTAAGAGAATCTGCCTATACTGCAGGGCAATTACCAAAGTTTGAAGATGATCTTTATTGGGTACAGGATGGATTATGCTTGATTCCTACAGCTGAAACAGTTTTAACAAATATTTACCGGAATGAGATATTGGAGGAGAAAGATTTACCCAAGAAATTCTTTGCATATACTCCTTGTTACAGAAGAGAAGCAGGAAGTTACAGAGCGAATGAAAAAGGATTGATTCGAATGCATCAATTTAACAAAGTAGAAATGTTCCAGTATACGAAACCTAGCGACTCTGATGCTGCTTTTGATGAATTGGTATCTAGGGCAGAAGCACTGGTATCTGGTCTTGGTATGCATTACAGGGTTGTAAAACTTGCAGCAGGTGATTGCTCAGCAGGGATGGCAAAAACTTTTGATATTGAAGTGTATATACCTTCAATGGATAAATATTACGAAGTAAGCTCTGTCTCAAATGCGAGAGATTACCAGGCAAGGAGGGGAGATATGAGATACAAGAGGGCAGATGGGAAATTGGAATACTTAAATACTCTCAACGGCTCAGGGCTTGCAACTAGTAGATTAATGGTTGCGCTTATTGAAACATACCAAAATGAGAATGGAAGTGTTTCTGTTCCAGAGGTATTAAGGCCATTTATGGGGGGTGTAGATAATATTTCTAAATAAGACTAATGAGTGTTTTTCTAAGTTTCTTCCCTGATGATAAATCTAATGCTCAGATTTCAGCAGTCTCGGATAATGTAAAAGAAGTTTTTGAGGGCTTAGGAATAGCAGTTAGATGGAGTAATCCTAAAACATATCATTCCACATTACTTTTTCTAGGAAAAAGTGTATCTCCAATTAAAACGGCATATTTGAAATACAAGTTAAAAAAATTCCGATTTGAAAAATTCTCAATAAAATTCAATTCGATAAAGTTAGGAATTAGTAGGAAGTATAGGGAGTTAATTTTTTTAGATTTCCTAGAAGGTGGAGAACAGATGAGAGAGTTGTATCTTCAATTAAAACAACTATTAAATGAAAAAAGTGACATTAACTTTATTCCCCATCTAACATTGGGTAGGGTGAACAAGGATCTTTCCGGACAGGAGAGTGCGAATATAATCAAAGATTTGGCGAATGTATCAAAAAAAATGAATGTAAATAAAATATCATTTGAAGTTTCAGAAATTAATTTAGTTAAAGCAGAAGGTGAAAACTATCTTATTCAGATGAGTATTACTGCAAACTAGATAGGTATTTTTTTGTTTCCTTTTCTAAATTATCGTATCTGTTTATATAAACAGTACCCTTGTTTCTTCTAAACCATGTTCTTTGCCTTTTTGCATACTGTTTTGTGTGAGTAACTATGTTGTCTTTAACGTCTTCTATTGTAATTTTATTCTCAAAATACTCATCAAATTCCCGATAGCCTATGGTTTGTAATGGAAGGAATTTATTTAATCCGGTTTCCCTAATTCGAATATTTTCTTCAAGTAAACCATCACGAAACATTGTATCAACTCTTTCAATAATTCTTTTCTCTAGGAGTCCTTTCTCTATGTCGAGAAAAAAGTAGATATGGCTAAGAGGGTTACCTTTTTTGATACTAGGCATTCCTTTCTCAATTATTCTAATTAACCTGCTTCGATTGTTTTTCTCACTATTGTTTAATTTGTTCAAGAGAGGAGTTGGAACTAATTTCTGTATTTCTTTAATGCTTAATTGTTCGTAATCATTCTTTTCATTATTTAATATCACTTCATTTTTTAATTTGTAATTAAATACTACAGAATCAATGTAGAGACCTGTTCCCCCAACAAGTATTGGAATTTTTCTTGAAGGAAGTCGTTTAAGAAGATCAAAAACATCTTTTTGATATCGGTAGAGATTGTACTTCTCTTTAACCGAAACATGAGAGTAGAGGTAATGTTGTATTCCATCTATATACCAGATATCTTTCTCAACAGATTCTGGAATTGGTTTTGCCGTGCCTATAGACATCTCTTTGTAAAGCTGTCTGGAATCGGCGTTGATGATGACTCCGTCAATTTCCGAGGCTAATTTTAAAGCCAACTCTGACTTCCCAGAAGCGGTACATCCAGATATTACTACAATTGGAGAATTATTCATTTTTGAAAAACACTTTTGCAAGAATCATATTCACCCACGTTATGAGAATTGTAAGAATTCCGGTAAGCAGAAGAAAAGTAAAAGATATTCCATCAAGAAACAGAAGGAAGGAGGCAAAAAGCAAAATTGTGAATATTGAAATTTGAAGGGAATCTTTTAAAAACTCTTTTTTTAATTCTTTCATATTCGGATATTTTTGCATTTTTTTAATGCTAAAGAACCCAACAGACATACCTATATGTATTAGATTTATTGTTAGTATTACAACTGGTGTGAGTAAAAATATGTAACTAATTGTAATGTTGAAAAGAGTATTTGTTAACAGTAGGCCTATTAAGGTAAGCAAGAGGGAAGCTAGAATGGATGCTCCAGAAAAGAAAACAAATTTTTTGTTTTTTGTAATATACCAAACAGCAAGTAGAACCACGCCTATGATTAAAAGGAACATGAAGAACATTGTAATTAGTTGATATGTACTCCAATTGTTAATTACATGACTTATCATTTTTATATTTCTTTTACATTATCTATATACCAACCGGTAAGGAGGGAACTTACTTTAGAAAGTGCTATTAAGGCAATCATTCCCTGTGCAAAAAGAGGCATAAAACCACTTCCTAATAGTGCAATAAAGATGAAGACAAGAATAGATGTTACAGTTAAGAATAGCTCTGAGTCTTGATTGTCTGATACTGCTTTAACAAATATCATCATGATGATAAATTGGATAGCTAAAAGGAATGTATCAACTGGGATGAATGTAAGTTTAAGATAAGCTAGATACATACTTAGGGTTAGTACCGTAGTGAAAAATGCTTGGAGTAACTGTCTTTTAGATGAATACTTAAAAATAGCCATGTAGATATATGCAGTTAGAAGAGAAATTGTTAAGGCGATACTAACTTTAACATAGTCTAGGGAGATAATATCAGAATCAATTAGTTTCTCCTCTTTTGGAGTTAGACTGTGTTTTATGTGACCTGAATTAAAGAGCAAACTGGTCGCTTTTGCTCCTTCCTCAGTGTCTTCATTAATTCCCATTGTAATGGTTTCCTGAGCCATACTTCCTTCTTGAATCTCTTGAACTCTAAATGGTTGGACAAAAGAATCTATATCAACTCCCATAAGTTCACCTTTATGCTCTGTTAAGAATTTTGTTAAATCGTTTTGTTTGTTTGGCCACGGTTTGAAAATGGCAAAATATTGATAATCCCCACTATCGGTTCTCAATTTGTTTTTAGGGATGTACACAGTTCTGAAGTCTTCATAATTCCATTCGGTATCTTCGTAATTATCCTTCATGATAATTGCATAAGGATTTTCTGGATCATCAAAGTTAACATCTTCTTTCCTTGTAACAATTGTAAAGGCGTATTGTCTTGAAACAAGTTGATGTACCAATGCTTGATCTTTTGTACTGTTTATAATTACTTTAAGTTCGGAATCTGATTCTGACACGGCTTCGTTGAAAATTGTTACTCTCTCAACACCGAAATTTCTCAATCTCTTGAAAATTATTTGTTTGACCTTCTGTAATTCTCTCTTGTCAGTAGTACCAATAGAGAGAATATATTCTTTGGACCAGTACTGTTTATCTTTCGTATTAAGATTGAAAGAAACTTTGTCCGATACCTTTTCAGTAAGTGGAAGAGCAATTAAAATTGTTGTGATAAATAGCGCACCTACTATAATTAGCAACAGACTCTTAAAGAATTTGTTGATAGCTAACTTTGGTTTTTTTCTAAATCTAAATCTGAGTTTCATTGTTATAGTAAATCGGATAGTTGACCGAGTAGGATGATTTTATCGTTTTGGAGAATATTCATCAAGAAGGGTTCTTTCTTTTTTCTCGCAAACTCAAAGTCTTCTTTCGTGATAGCGCTAAATCTTATATCCCTTTCTAAATCTTTTTCGAGTTGAGATACCGCAGTAGACAAATCACGGATTCTCATTGTTCCAATGAAAAGGAAATCGACATCCGTTGAGTTCTCATATTTTTTCTTAATGAAGCTGTCTGTTAATATTACAAAATCTACACCTTCTATTTCTTTCGCAACATTCAAAATTGCTTTGCCAGTTATGGACTCTTTGTAAAAAAGAGCTCTCAATTCATAGAGAGTAGGGCACTCTTTGTTAATTCGATATACGCTCTTATTTCCTTCTTTCCTTGATTTTAGTATTCCGGCAGTTTCAAGATTCATCAACTCTCTTCTTACTGCATTTATTTCTTCATCAAGAATTCTAACCAATTCTCTCACATGGTGAGCACAGTCTAAGTTTGAAAGAAACACATCTAATATGCTTATTCTAACCTTTGAAATAAAGATATTTTTTAGCATGCTGCCCAACCTGCTTAATATTATTGCTCAATTATATCAAATTTTCCACTAGAAATGGCGATGGCAGCAATCCATATTCTTCCACGGTTAAATTTGACAGGTTTCCCAGTTGAGTCAAAGTACTTAGTTCTTCCTTGTCGAGAATCTTTTTTCCATGTCCCATTTATTATTTTCCCATCTTGTAATATTATTGCTTCCCCTTCTCCAATAGTTTGAACTACAATATGTGCAGTTCCATCTGTTGATGCAGTCATCTTTACCTTCTGAATTACTACATTCTTTGCATTGACTTGAGTCCCTGTTTCTTGGTCTATGTCTACTTTCCCTCCAATTTTTCTAAGATATGTATTTGTATCTCTGTCATAAGTCCAAATAGTGTCATATGCGCCACTGTTGTTTAAGCGCATATGGAATACAGTTTTAACAACAGTTTTTTCCCCCCTATCGTCCATGCTCGCATCGTTTTTGAATTCATATGATTGAATTGAAGTTGGAAAGGAGTCCCAATTTCTTTTTTTTGCATATTCCCAAGCATTAGTTATGGAGTTGTATTCATTGTGTGGAGCAAATCTTCTTCCATCATTCCATCTCCAAGCCCCAATTGTTCCAATATCCTTAATTGCATACGAATAGATGTTTCCACAGGCATTTGCTTTTGGATCAGTGCTTTCTGCACATCCATCACGAATTAGCAATGGATCGTACTCACTTGCCCATTCAAGGTAGTACTGTCTTAGACTTCTTACAGGGCCTACTTTCGCTGGCGGGTTACTCCAAAAAATTCCTAAATATCTTGTTATCCCTCCCTCAACATTTGTTTCGTAGACAATATCTGCACTGTTTAGACCTGATTGGGGTCTGGCTTCGGAATGATTATTAATCATTACAGCAACAGGTCTTCTGCTTTTTAATAGGTCCATTTCTGATTTCGAAAAAAGGAGACCATTAAGAGGACTTACTTCTGTTTTGGGTTCTTTTGGTTCAGAGAGCAACGGTTGTTTGGAATCAAACTGAGAAGAGATTTCATTAGGAGTAATGTAGTTTTCTTTAAACAGTACTATCTCAGAAGGATGTGTAGGTCTTAATTTGTAAATCGCAAAATAGTAGAAAACTCCAATCCCTCCAATTGTCAAAATTGCGACGAGGGGGAAAAGGAACATTTTTAAAAGATTCTTTTTTTCTTTAGGAGGGACATCTTTTTTAATATCTTCCTTGGGAGTATCGTTCTTCAATATCTTTTCTTCAAATTCCCCTTGATTGTTTGTAATCTCTACTATCTTCGCCATTGGTAATATCGTATCACAAAATCAATCTATTTCAATATGATTGATACTATGTTAGGATTTAATATTAAAATGTTAAGAACTTTAATATGAAAAAATCATTTGTCTATTTGCTTTTACTTTTAGTAATTGTGGGTGGTCTAATAGCATATATCGTTTCTCGAAACAAAGATGAGGAGATTGTAGAGAATGAGAATGTGGTAGAGAAGCAAGAAGAGCAGGAGGAAGAGGTTGAAAAAGAGATTGTGGAAGAGGAGAAGGAAGAAATTAAGGAGGAGAGTAAGACAGATTTTGGAGATTTCTCTGCTGATAGACAAGAGGTAGGAGAAGTTCAAGAAGATGATATGTTTACTCTAGAAAAAATTGTAGATGTTGCAGAAGATGGGTATCATGAATTTTCGTTCTTTTTAACAGGTTCGGTAAGTCCATATGCTGTAGCTTACTACAATCAAAGTAGTGGAGTTATCAAGGTTGAAATTTCGAATATTGAGAAAGATAATTCGGGTATTCCATTCCAAGGACAGAGAGTAATTAATAAGGATGGAATAATTAGACTTTATCACAATGTTTCAGGTACTCAAGAGAAGAGTTTTTACGATATTGGCCTTTCTCAAAGTACCATTTTCAAGTTGGATGTTTCAGCTGGTCAAGGAGAAGATCAATGGGGAGTTTTCCTGAGGGTTAAATATCCTGGGGAAAAAGAAATTTCAGGAAACCTTGGAAGTACGGAGTTCTCATCTGCTGACCAAGCAATAACAGGTGCAGGAATTGACGAGAATGCTTCAGCACTTTCATACCAATATAGTGCATCGGGTGGAATTTTGAAATTTGTTTGGGGAGTTTCAGCTGATGGAGATCATCCAATCCCTTCAGTCAAGGCCGGTTACAATCAATTAGATGAATTAGTTGTTACATTTGAAAGTCTTAAATTGGACAGGGTGGGGGGGACACCTAAAACTTTGACTTTACCTTTGGGTATAACTTTAGTAACTTCTAGGGTGGGAGTGAGTACAGTGTATTCCTTCTCTGGAATGGAACTAGATGCAGAGTACAAGCTAAGTGCAAGTTTAAGCCCAAACCAGGTAGTATTGGAGATTAAATAGATGAAAGTAGTTTTGTTTGACTTTGTAAATGTTCTCTACGACCCAGAGGGTAAAGAGCTTAAAGGAAACGTTCTTGAGTATGTAAAGGAGCTAAAAGAGAGGAATATTCCTTTATACCTTTTTACGAATGTACCTTCTGAGAGGTTGGTAATATATGACGAAAGATTAGACTTCCTTAAATATTTCATGAAAGCTACAAATGGTGATATGTATGTTAAGCCTGATTTGAGGGCATATGAATCTCTAGAAGAATTTACTGGGAAAAAATTTGAAGAAATGATTTTTGTAGATGACAGTTTTGAGAATGTAGAAGTAGGAAAAAGCTTAGGAATAGAGGGTATTCAATTCAAAAACATAGAAAATTTGAGAATTGAGTTAGAAAAACTCTTAAATTAGGGTATAATTCATAAATCGGGGTGTAGTTCAGATGGCTAGAACGCTTGTATGGGGTACAAGAGGTCGCTCGTTCAAGTCGAGTCACCCCGACTTTCTCTTCACCAATTAATATCCTCACTAAGTATTTCCATAATATATTCTGCCATCACTAAGCCACCATGCTCAGTCATATGTACATCATCGGATTGTTTTACTAGTCCGATTTTTCCATTCTTACTAGGAAGAGCCGACGCATATTTACCATTAACCATAAATCTTTCCCACATATCAATATATTCAATATTCTCGAATTTCTCACTTTCTGATAGATAGATTTTATTCATTCTCGTAAATTTAGGACCAAAATCAGGTGAAAGAGAAATCGGATGTCCCACCCAATATATCTTCTTCACCTTACTTGAAAATCTCGTCATGTAATTGAATACTCTTCTTTGATATACCTCATCCCATTTAGGATCTGAGAGTTTAAAAGCAACGCCATTCTCGTCTACAATCCCTTGCCCATCATTTGCCCCAAACATTACTATGAGAATATCTGGGTTGTTCTGTTGAATTAATTCCTCTGTTCTTGAATACCAATCAAAGTAATCAATCCTGTTAAGCCCAGTTGAAAATTTCCCTTCTCTTAATACGGTCACCTGATCTTTTGCCAACAACTGTTCCTCAAGGTTAGGTCCAAATCCAACCATAATCATAGAGTCTCCCAACATAACCAACTTTAATGGGAGATTAAATATTTTCTTGTTTGTATCATTCTCTTTCTCATTACTCACTTTAGGTTCTTCTGTGGTTTTACTAATTTCCACCTTTTCAGGAAGGACCTTTTCCTCAGAAACAGCTTCTGTACCTTTAATAATATCCCATATCCTGTTTTCAAAATTCTTTACTTTAAGAGCTGTTGTCAAAAGAGATTTGGACTCAATGTTTTCTTCTGCGAAAGAAATTCTCTCATCCATTTTCCCTACAATTTCTTTAATCTCGCTGATACTTGCCGGTAAATTTGTGACAAATACGATTACTAATACAGATACCAATATAAGTAAAATCTTGTTGTCATGTTCCATATTGTATCTACGTTAGAAATTAAAATATACAAAAGGAGGCATTAAATCTGGACCCAATCTCAATATTAAATATGTCATTACTGAAATCAAAATAATTGCAAGTATAAGAGTAAGATTCTCTATTAACCTTGAAACAAAACTACTAATGTATTGACCAAAATAGTTAAGACCAAGGATGAAAAGGATTGTAGAGATTAGTCTCCAATCAAGTAGGGTATTTTTAGTGATATCAGAATTGAAAATACCAAGAATAAACTGATTAGCAGATGAAAGACTTCTAGAATTGAAATATACCCAAGCAAAAGTAATAACAACAAAGGTTAATAGCTGAGCAAAGACCTTAAGTGCTTTGTTTAGTAAACCTTTGTCAACAAAATTTTTAATATATTTTGTTTCTCCAATGAGGTGAGAAATTACAGAACCAACAGCATGTATTAACCCCCAAACAATGAAGTTAAGACCTGCTCCATGCCAAAGACCACTCACGAACATAGTTAAGAAGATATTTAAATATTTTCTAAATTTCCCCTTTCTGTTTCCCCCAAGTGGGATGTAAAGATAGTCTCTAAACCAAGAGGACAAGCTAATATGCCATCTGCTCCAGAAATCTTTGAAACCAATTGCTTTGTAAGGGGCATTAAAGTTCTGTAAAACCCTAATTCCTAATAGATTTGATATGCCTATGGACATATCGCTGTATCCACTAAAGTCTGCATACAACATAGTAGAATAAGCAAAAGCTGCTATTAAAATATCTAAAGAAGAGTAGTTTGCAGGATTTGCAAAAGGGCCACCTATGAAATTAAAAAGAAAACTTGCAAGAACCAGTTTCTTGAACAGACCTCCTAGTATTAATACAGTACTGTTTCCTAATTCAAAGGTATTGCTTCTGGGAGAGTTTAAATCTTCATAGAATTCGTTAGCCCTAGCTATCGGTCCTGCAGTAATTTGGGGAAAGAAACTAACATAGGAAGCGTAAGCAGAAAGTTTAGGTTTAACTACAACCCCTCTGTATGTGTCTATTAGGTGTGATATTAACTTGAATGTGTAAAAAGATATTCCAACTGGGATTAGGATAGTAGGAATTAATGTTGTAACACTTAAGATGTTTGTCTGTAACAAAATATTTGTAGTGAATACAAAGTATTTAAAGAACCCTAGTAGCCCAATATTAAGGATTAGTCCAATCCAAAGAATGATTTTGTTCTGTTTGTATTTTGATTGAAGAAGAACAATGAAGTAGTTTACCAAAATATCTACTATCAATATTGCAAGGAACTTTAGACCAAAGAAAGAGTAGAAAACTAAGTTAATTAGAAGAATATACCAACTGTATATTTTTGGTTGAAATTTGAACCTTATCGCAGGTATGAAAATCAATATGAAAAAGAGGGCAAATTGTATTGAGGGGAATACCATGGTAGATAATACAATATCTTTACTCTTCGTTCAATTAAGAAGATATCTTTCGTGGTAAAATAGGTGCTAGTTAAATTGTATGTATTTTGTATATGAGATTATGGACTTTGCATCCGAAATATCTCGACACAAAGGGTTTGCTAGCTGTGTGGAGGGAGGCTCTTTTAGCTAAGCATGTTTTAATGGGTAAGACTAAAGGGTATGTTAACCATCCGCAATTGATTAGGTTTAGAAATACTTCAAACCCCTTGCTATTTATTGATTCTTATTTGTCGGTAATATATGAAGAATCTCTTAACAGGGGATACAAGTTTGATGAATCAAAATTTGGAAAGAAGGAAAATTTAAAAAAAGAATTAATTACTGTTACTACTGGTCAGGTAGAGTATGAATGGGAGCACTTAAAAAGAAAATTAAAAGAGAGAGATGGGAAGAAGTATAGAATGTTGAATAAGGCAAGAAGAATTGATTTAAACCCTGTTTTCGAAGAGATCGAGGGTGATGTAGAAAGTTGGGAAAAGGTTTATTAAAAAAAAAGAGGCGGGTATTACCCGCCTCTTATGACTAGTTAGATATCTCTATCTTCTTTGGTTTGTATTGCTCTGCTTTTGGAAGTTTTACCTCCAGAACTCCGTCGTTGAAACTAGCTTCTGACTTCTCTGCATCTACAATACTTGGTAAGTTAAAAGATTGCTCAAATCTTGTATCAAGGCTTTTAAAGTAGTATTTTCTTTTACTTTCATCTTCCTCCTCAACCTTCTTTGTACCAGTAATTCTAATTACATCTTGGTCTATCTCAATGTTTATTTCATCCTTTGAAACTCCTGGCAGAGCCATTTTTACAAAGTAGCTATCGTTCTCTTCCCAGATATCAGCAGACAGGGAAGTGTAAGAGGGAGCGTAACTTCTGTTAAACATCTCGTCCATGAGAGAAGGCATTCTGAAGAAATCATCAAAGATACCTCTTACAGGAGTGTAGAGAGAAGTAGTTACTTGAGGATTATTTTCCTCTCTTTTTGTAATTTTCATATATTTAAATTGATAAATTTAAATAGCTGACAGAATGGTTGTCACCATCTGTTTTGAGACAAACTTTTTGGAATATTGATGTAAATGTTTAAGAAGACTTACACAATATCCCTTAATCATTCATCTATTAGCAGTCTACCACGGCGAGTGCTGAATGTCAAGAACTGATAATCAATGTTATTCCAATTTTCTCAATTACTATGTAAACTAATAGTATGGATGAGAATTTGAAAGATTTTGTTTCAAAAGATTTGAGTGGTATAACGAATTCTGAAGTTCAAGAAAAAGTTGAAGTACCTGTTGTCTTAAATGATTTTCCGGAACCCGATGAGAAAATACAAAAGGAGGTTGTTCTTCGAAGAATTAGGGATACTTTGGGTGTAAGGGAAAAAGTTGCTCGAACTAGACAGAGATTTGCTTTGATTGTAGCAGCTTCTGCCCTCTTTCTCTCTGCGAGTTGTACTAAGATAGGGGCCAATCTTGAGGATCCTTTTTTGGACAACAATCCGAAGATTGAGGAAGTAAATAGGGCTGAATCCAAGAGTATTGAATCTACTGAGGATATAGAGGTCTCTTTAGAAAAAATTTGGGATAGAGCTTTGAGATATTGGCCACATACAAGGTTGGAAGATGGTGGAGAGTATCTCTTTGAGCAGGCACGAAGGTATTCAGAGATGTACCCACAGTATTCAAAAGAATTACTTCTTGGTGTATTTACATCTATCGCAATGACTGAGAGCAACGGTGGAATCTATCTAGACGCTAATACGGGAGGTAATCCAGATATGGTAGCAAAAGGATGGTTCCAGGTTGTTCCTTACTGGCATATTGATGATTTTAATTCAACACATGGTACAAACTATACAAGTGAGGATTTAATTCAGAATGATCAAATAAGCATTGAAGTTGGAACTTGGGCATTGATGAGGTATGCAGGTAGTTATGATTTAAGAGATTGTCTGAAAATATTCAAGAGTGGTACAAATCTTGACGCTTTTGGTCAGTGGGATGATGATGGAATATGGTGGAATAGGGTTTCTTACTCTTTAGAAAACTTGCTTGGAAGAGATGTTCTTGATATGGGGAAAACAGACTATCTCTTAGGTATGCAGCCATACTCAGCAAACGACTTTTTATCAAATCCTGAGCATATTGGCAATGTCTATGTTGACAAACATTAGGAAATGTATAAGAATGTATCCGCTTACCTAATACGATATAGATTTTTAATGGATAATAATAACAAAAAGGATAAATACCTCATTATTTATTCACTGCTTTTTCTTATTCCCTTGATAATTTTGTTTATTAAAGGTTAATACCCAATATTTTTTTTCTTGCAAACGTTAATGGAAATATGCGATTATATTCTATATTAGAATAACTTTTTTTTAATTGATATGAATAAAATACTGCCTTTACTTCTTCTTTCTTTTTGCTCTGTCTTTCTTTTTGTAAATAACGCATTTGCATATACTGTTAGTGATATTGAGAAACACAACACACCAAGTGATTGTTGGGTTGTATTTGAAGATTCTGTTTACGATTTAACGAAGTATCTTTCTGATCATGATAGGTATTTGGATATTAGGGAGTGGTGTGGGAAGGATATGACTGAGGACTTTAAGAGCAAGGCTGGTGTTGGGAGGGATCATCGGGTTTCCTCTTATTCCTTGCTTGAACAGTATAATATTGGGAAGATAGAAGAAGAAAAGGTTGATGATATTATCCCCCAGGGTAATAAGGAGATTGAGGAGGTTGAAGAGAATGTTGAGAATGAGAGTAGTGAAGAGGTTAAGAAGGAGGCAAAGGGATACAATATGATTATTCCTTTTTTTGTATCCTGCTTTTTGTATTGGAGTGCATATTTCTTAATAAAGAAACAGAAAAACAGAGGCCCATTACTAATGAAGTTTAATGCTTTCTGGAATACAGTTCTCATATTAACATTATTGATTCCTTCCTTTGGATTTGGTGTGTTTATGGTTATTAGAACGAAAAACCCGAATCTGTACAATATAGATTTCGAATTTATGTATTGGCATGTTGAGTTGTCTTTGGTTATGGGAGCAGTAGCAATCAGTCACTTTATACAAAGAATTGCAGTTTACTTTAAACAAGTTGCTTTTAAGTCCTAACATTTAATATTTTTAGAAGAAATATATGGAAACAGAAGGATTTAGTGAAAATGAATATATAGCTCAAGACCCATTTGATTCAACATCGGAAATCGAAGTACCTGTTAGTGATTCTAGAGAATTGCATGAACCTCAATTGAGTCCTCGCCATTTGAAGTATATTCAGGTTGATGAAATTGCTGGAGAAAAAATATTTTCTTCCCTTTCAGTAGAGTTTCCTTTGAATCCAAATCCAAGATATTTGCATGGATTGGAAAAAATAAAGGAGACTGATTCCAAGACGGTACGATTAGGAAAATTACTGTTACTTGCAGGTACAGATCGTGCCTTGTTAGATTTGATAATGAATGGTATTGCGACTGGTTTGTCTCATGGAACAATGGATGTGATATACCGAGTTGGAGTTGGAGAACGGGTTGATACAGTACTAGACAATTTGGATATTGCTGTAGGTTCTTTACAGAGAAGGGTAATAGTCTCTGACATTATTGCCAAAGAGATTAAAGAAACCAAAACAGAAAATATTTATTCAATTGCTGGGGGTAGTTGCCTACTTCCAATAGAGGGAATTTATCAATCGGGTAAGGAAGGTATGATGATTACAAATGTTGATAGGTCTGAAAAAGCGAACGAAAAGGCTGAAAAAACACTAAGCAATATTAATAATAGAGTAAATATAGGACTTTCTTTGAAGTCGGTTCAAAGAGACGTTCTAACAAATGGAATTGAAATATTTACAAAGAATAACGAGATAGAAATTGTTGAGTGTACAGGATTTTGGGAATATCTAGATAATACTCAAAGAGAATCACTTCTCAAAAATGTATCCGAAGGTCTTGGTCCAAAAGATATCTTCATTCTTACTGTTTTAATAAGTAATCCTCAGCAGAACATTTTTGATGCAATGAAATTTAAAAAATTATCTTCAACTACTTTGGTAGAAATGATTCCTTTTTTAAAAAAGTACTTTCCTAAAATTGAATTAATTGTAAGAACTCCAAATAATACTTATGCTACTTTTGTATTGAGAAAATAGATTATGACTAATACCTATGAATAATTATGCTTATGCTCTAATTGTAATCGGTTTAGTAAATATAATATTTGGTTTCTATGTTTTATTTCCAGCTAGGAGATCTCAAGCTGTGAGATTTTTAGCTCTAAGTATAATTTCTCTAGGTCTTTGGGGTGTAGGTTTAGCGGGTTTCCTGGCGAGTAAAGAAGTAGGTACTGCTCTTTATTGGTCAAAATTTCATTATGTAGCTTCAATCTATATTGCATATTTTATTTTAGCGTTTGTAATAGCCCTTACTCAAAATAAGAAAGTTAATTTCAAAACTCTTTTCTTTCTCCAAATCCCTGTTTTCTTAGTGTCTATGGCTGTTGTATTTTCGGATACGCTCATTATCAAAGATGTTGTTATTGAAGAATCTGGTAATGTGGCATTGCTTAATAGGATTGGACATCTTACATACGGATTTGTATTTGCCGTGTATTTCCTAATTGCCCTATTAATAAATTTTGATAATTTACTCAAATCTCGTGGAATAGTAAAAAACCAATTAACATTAATTTTTGTAGGGTTTCTTCTTACGGGTTTTTTAGGTGGGACGTTCAACTTAATTCTTCCGATATTGGGGAATTACAAACTAATATGGGTTGGGCCTCAATTTTCAATAATTTTTTTAGGTTTGATATTCATTGCGATTGTAAAGTATCAGCTTTTCAACATACGTCTACTTGCTGGGAAGATACTGTATATCCTTGGAAGTGCAACTATCCTTTATATTACCTTTCGGGTTTTTTATAGTATTCATCTAAAAATTTTTGGAGAGGTAGTCGGTTGGGAAGCAGTTATTTTTGGAGTTGTAATCTCTATACTTTTTACACTTCTTTACGACAAGTACAGGGATTTCTTTCAGGAAAAAATTTCTTCAAGAATAATAAATTTGGGATATGAAGCTAGTAAATACATTGATAGATTTACCTATTCTTTAGGAAACATTGTTACAGAGGATAGTGTATTGAAAGAATTACAGGGAATTATTAAAGAAACAATTAATCCAATATACTTCTCAATAATAGTTAAAAGAGAATCAACTGTAATTAACAAACAGTATACGGGGAACAAAGTATTTGATGCTCAACAGATTTTTGATGTTGTTGGTTCTCCTCTTTTTCAAGGTAAGACTAGTATATCTCTTGGAGAATTAATTGGCGTATTCAGAGTGGATGATGAAGCATACAAGGCACAATACTACGATTTAATAAATCTTTTAGAGAAAAATGATCTCCATCTTTTGATTCCAGTTTATTACGACAAAGAACTCATCGCTGTATTTGTACTTGGAAAAAGAGATTTGAATAGTACAATGTATATTGAACAAGAGATTTCTTTTCTTCAATCCTTGGCAGCCATAACGGGCGCTTCATTAGCAAGAGCGACTCTCTATCAACAGGTTCAAAATTTTAATATTAATCTTCAAAAGGATGTTAGTGAGAAAACTAAGGAACTACAAAGGAATGTTGAAGAGTTAGAAGATGCAAGAAGGAAAGAAAGAGATATGTTAGATATCATGGGCCATGAACTAAGAACACCAGCAACAATTGTAAAATTGAATACAGATTTGTTAGGTAAATTTGTAAAAAATAATCCCGAAAGTTTTAAAAAATATATAGATAGAATTAAAAATAGTATTGAGAATGAAATAAGATTGATTGACACTCTTCTCTCAAGTGCAAAATTAGAAGGTAAAAAAATTGAGTTAAATAGAGAAAGACTCTCTTTACCGGAACAAATTGAGAATGTTCTTCATGGGTATGAATACCAAATCAAACAAAAGGGTCTTCGGGTCATGGTTGACCTTGATGATAATACAAAAGATGTTTATGCTGACAAGGTAAGAGTCGTGGAGATAATTGATAATCTTTTAAGTAACTCAATAAAATATACTGATACTGGTTCGATTATTATTAAAACGGAAAGTACAGATGATTATGTAAAGGTCAGTGTAATTGATAGTGGAAAGGGTATTCCTGAAAAAGAAATCCCAAGGTTAGGTACAAAATTTCATAGGATTGAAAACTACATTACTGGAGGAAGCAATTTCAATATCGTTAGACCTGGAGGTACAGGTTTAGGATTGTATGTTGTATATGCATTGATTGAAATGATGAGTGGTAAGATATGGGTTCATAGTCAGGTCGGCAAAGGGACAACATTTACATTTACGTTACCTGTATACAAAGGACAAGGTTCTGCAATTCCCGCAGTGGACAAGAAGAATCTATTTGAGAAATACGGTTTGAAAAGATAGATTATAGATTGTATTATCTCAATATATAAATTAAGAAAGATTTGTAATGAAAGTTTCTTTAGATAAAACAAAGTGCATAATGTGTGGTTCATGTGTGGCAATTTGTCCGGAGGTATTTGAAATGAAGGATGATGGCTCTGTAGATGTTAAAGATGAATTCAAGGGTGTAGAAATACAGGATGCTTCCTTAATTGAAAAAGTAAAGCAAGCGGAGTCAGCCTGTCCTGCAACAGCGATAGTCACAGAAGAGTAGGATTACTCTGAAGTAAAGAATTCTAAGACTTCCCCTATCTTCTCGGTATCTACATCCCAGTGGCCCATACCCTCTACAGTTTCAAGGATAACTTCTTTGTCGTATGCTTTTAATCGTGCAATTAATGCTGTTGTCATTGAATAAGGAACATTTACATCCATATCTCCATGCCATATCATTATTGGTATCTCCTTAATGTTTTCTACTCTCTGTGAACTCCATCTGGTTGCGTATGATGTGGGGGCTAGTAGTGCAATCTTAACAATATTTTCAGGATATTTCTCAGCAAAATTCATTGTTGGTAACCCACCCATACTAAAACCAATAAGGTAAATCTCTTTTGAAGATGTGAAATTTGTTTGAATATATTCAATTAATTTTCTTGTATCTTCGACAGCCAAATCATTTCCCCAGTTGTCTCCGTGTTGGTTGGAAGCAGCAAAAATATATCCTTTTTTTACAAAAGCATCAGCATACAATCGTAAGTCCTTAAGTAGTTGATTGTCAGGATTACTTGTTACAGAATAGGTAGAACCATGACTGTAAACAACAATTGGAAGATTGTTCTTCTCTTCGTATTTCGTATCAATTGCAATGAATGCTAATTGACCTCCGATTGTTTCAAAAATCTCCTCAATCTCAATGGGATCTTCTTTTGGAGGAATTGCGATTTCGTTTTTCTGGGGGGTGTTCTGTTCTGGTATTGGTTCTACTGTATTCTTCTCTGATATTTTTGGATATATGAAGAAAGAAAAAATCCCAATTAAGGTTACTAAGAGAATCATTAACAAAACCCTTTTGTTCAACGACTTCCCTTCAAATTTTTCATTAAGTGTATATTCCATTTTACTAAAATTCTAGATATAGGATATAATAACAGATTGCTCACAAAATATTTAACTTTTTTATTTATTAATTATGGCTACTTCAAAAAAAACAAAGTATGCTAACGATGTTGTTGAGGTAAACCTTGACACATTTGCAATCCCTATTGCTATTATTGTCGCCGGGATAATAATTGCAGTAGCACTATTCATCACAAGTAAGTCAAACAAAGATGCTGATACTGATACTGGGACACCAACTGTAGCAGAGCAGGGTGAACCGGAACTTCCAGAGGGTGATGTTACAGTTTCATTAGGAGATTCTCCATACTTGGGAGACAAGAGTAAGGCTAAGATTGCAATTGTTGAGTATAGTGATTTTGGTTGTGGATATTGTAAGAGACATGCAACTGAGGTATATCCTGAACTTAAAAGTAAGTTCGTAGATACGGGAGAAGTGATATATGTCTTTAAGAGTTTCCCATTGTCTGATTCTGGTGTGTCATACAACGCCGCAGTCGCTATGCACTGTGTTGCAAAGTATGTTGATGGCTCCAAGATTGCAGAGTTCCATACAAGCGCATTTGATTTCACTACAGACGCAGATATTAGGGCTGCAGCTATTGCTGCTGGTGTTGATGGAGGGAAATATGATGCATGTATAGGAAGCTCTGAGGCAAAGGCAGCAGTTGAAGCTGAAAAAGCAGAGGGAGGATCTGTAAATATTCAAGGAACTCCAGGGTTCGTAGTAGGAAAAATTGGAGATGATGGTAAGATTACAGGACCACTTGTACCAGGAGCATATCCATTCTCTACATTCGAAACAATAATTAAAGGATTCTAAGTAATACTGGTATGGATTAATGAAAGGGAGGTATTAGGCCTCCCTTTTTTTGTATATTTCAGTTTGAGGTATAATAGGAAGATGAAAGAAAAAAGCGACCAACAATTAGTAGAACTAACACTTAAGGATATTGATAGCTACAAATACTTGGTGGAGAGATATGAAAGAAGATTACTTACGTACATAAAAAGTATATTGTATGTAAACAATGAAGATGCAGAAGACATTTTGCAGGAAGTCTTCATCAAGGCATATAAAAATTTAAATAGCTTCAATTCAAAATACAAATTTTCAAACTGGATATACAGAATTGCACATAACGAATCAGTCTCTTTTATTAGAAGAAATAAACATTTAAGAAAAAACATACCTAATTCTCCCGAAAAGGATATCTTCGAGAACATTCCGAGTGATATTGATCTCGAAAAAGAAACACTCAAAGAATCAGAAAGAGAAAGTGTAAATCTTTTGTTAATGAAATTAGATTCTAAATCTAGGGACGTTTTGTATTTGAAGTACATTGAGGAAAAAGATTACAATGAAATATCTGAAATTTTACATATCTCTTTAGGAACGGTTGGTTCTTTGATAAGTAGAGCTAAAATTAAATTAAAAGACATATTAGAAGATGGGAAAAACGAGTAAAAATGTTTTGGAGAAAATTAAGAAGTTTGAAATTAAGCCAATTCCTAAATGGCAGTTTATGCTAAAGGAGTCATTTGTCAGAATACTGTTTGGAATCAATATTTTTCTTGGTTCGATAGGTTTCGGGATTGTTCTGTATCTATTGATGAATAGTGAGGTTCTACAAGACAAAACTTTGTTGAGTACTTTCTGGGAGAGAATTATTTTTGGTATTCCTCTTGCTTGGATTCTTCTTACAATCTTTTTTGTGATTGTGGCATATTACAATTTCAAAAACACACAAGAGGGGTATAGATATGACGTAATTAAGATTTTTCTTTTGAGTATTTTTATCTCTTTCTTTTTAGGTTCTATTTTGTATTTTACAAGACTGTCTGAAAGATTGAATGATCTTTTTGTAGAAAATATTCCTTACTATACTCACACTTTGGATTTAAGGGAGAAGATTTGGATGAGAACTGAAGAAGGATTTTTGGCTGGCAAAATAAAAAGTGTTGATGATGAAATGAAGCTTTTTGAGCTAATCGATTTAGAGGGAAGTGTTTGGGAAGTAACTTACGGTAAGGCAATGGTTAAAAGTCGGGTGCAGTTGGTGGAGGAAGAAGAAATAAAAATTATAGGGAAAAGAGTATCCAATAATATCTTTGAAGCTTCAGAAATACGTCCATGGGGAGGCTCGGGACGATATATGCAAGAAAATAGATAGATTTTGCGTAATACTATTTAGAGATATCTCATTATTTAATTTCTTATTCTATTTACATGAATAAAAAGATTTTAGGTTCTATTGGTTTAGCAGTTGGAGTACTTACAGTACTCGGACTTTCACAGGTTTCCGCATATAGAGGTGACTATACTCAAGTCGGTCCAAATCATACCGAGGAGAGGGAAGCAGCTATGGATAAAGTTATGAATGAAAAAGACTATGAGGGATGGAAAGCCTTGATGACAGAAGACGGTAGGACTCCAGGAGTATTAAGAAAGATTGATACTCAGGAAGAGTTTGACAAATTTGCAGAAGCTAGAAGATTAGGAAAAGAAGGTAAGACAGAAGAAGCAAACGCTATCAGATCTGAGTTGGGTCTAGGTGGTGGTCAAAGAAAAGGTAGTGGAAATGGACAAAGAGGTGGTGGATTTGTAGATGCAAATGGAGATGGAGCTTGCGATAACAGATAAAGTTATTCTTGTTATCTAAAGTAAAAGGGAGGCAATTGCCTCCCTTTTTTGTATTTATGTAAAACCTAATTAGTTCTTTTTTATTGCCAATTCTTGTTTCTCAAATTGTTCTTTCTTTACTCTTACAAAAGCACCTAGAGCTACTGTAACAATTACGAAACTGTAAATACCTCCAATAATTGGGATTAATTGTATGATTGTTGAAATCACTCTTCCTATTAAAAAGGATTTAAATGGTCTGTATTCTTTAATTTTGAATAGTTCTAAAACCTCTTTCCCAATTGCTATTTCTACCCATACACCCCCAAATATTATTGTAAATACCAAGAAGGCAATGATTACTCCAGCTAAGGGGATACCAACAGCAGAGACTAACAGGAAGAGAATGGGAACCCATGAGAAGAATAGCACAAGACATCCTACGCCTATGCTTTTGAATACCTCAGTTGATGAACCAGAAATTTTTTTAACTACAGATCCTGTCTTTACAGGTGCCAAGAATATTAATACTGCACCAGCAATTAGTAAACTAGTGAATCCTACAAGAATATTGTTTATCCTTATACCCCATGTTACCTCGGTAGGTATGAATGGGTTTTCATCTTTATTGAAGTTGTAGTTTTGTCTTTTGGCTATTTGACTAATGGTTTCTTCATCATATACTTTTTTCCCTACTTTGGTTTCATCAATATCAAAAGTTCCTGCAAGCATTATGGCTTCTCCTTTGATATTACCTGTAACGGTAGAGGTTGAGGAGATTACTCTAAGGTCGCTAGAGGTATCACCAGAGATTGTATTCTCAAGAGAGATTACAGTTAGGTCTCTTCCTGTTGTTCCTGTATGGATTAGAGATTTACCAATTAAGGTTGCATTTCCTGATACAAATCCAGATACCTGTGTATTTAGCCCAAGAATGAAAAGATGTCCTTCTAAAAGGGCTTTCTGTCCTATAATGACATCTTGGCCAAAGATATATACATCTCCAGTAATTGTTCCATTTACAGTTATGCTTTTACCAAATGAGAGAACGTCACCATTTACAAGTCCCTTTATCTCGGTCGAATCACCGTATGTGTAAAGGTTGTCATTTACAACTTTCTCTTCCTCCAATACATATTTATCTTGAAATGCAAACTCCGTTGCAAACGTCTGTTTTACAGACAGAACAGTTGTGAGGAGGAGCGAGAAGAGTGATGCGAGGAGTATATATGTTAATTTTTTCATCTTATATTTAAGTAAATTAAATACTTTTTCTAATTCATTCTAACAGAATTTGGATATATTAGGAACAGTTTTTTTCATTTCTTTTTTTAATTACTGTATAATCGAGAGATGAAAATCGTAATCATAATTGTAAATTACAACGGTAAACACCTTTTAGAGAAGAACCTGCAATCTGTTGTAGATACGGATTATGTGGATTTTAAAATAGTTGTAGTAGATAATGCATCGGTAGATGGTAGTGTTGAATATTTGAAGAAGAAATTCCCTTCGGTAAAGATTGTAGAGAGTAAAGAAAACCTTGGGTTTGGGAGAGGTAATAATCTCGGAGTAAAAGAATATCCAAATTTTGATGCATATCTTTTTTTGAACAATGATGTTTCTGTTCCAAAGGATTGGCTGGGAAAGCTTGTTGTAACACTTCAAGAGAAAAATGATGCTGGAGCCGTAGGTCCTAAGATACTTTATTCAAAAGAGAAATTAGGAAATGATAGTAGAGTTATTAACTCTGCTGGAATATACGTTGATAAACATTTCATGCCATATGACAGATATGATAAAGAGAAAGATACTCCAAGGTATAACGTTGTAGAAGAAATTGATGCCATTATGGGTGGAGCATTTTTAGTGAAAAGAGAGGTTTTTGAAAAAACAGGTGGCTTTAATCCTAATATGTTCCTTTACTATGAAGATATTGATCTATCCTTAAGAATTAGAGATTTAGGTTACAAAATATATTACAACGGGGATGCTGAGGTATATCATGACCATATGGCGTCTTCAAAAAAATTGGGGATGAGAAAAAGGAATATCATGAATATGCAAAATAGATTTAGGAGTATAAAAAGTAGAAAGGGATTTTGGGTGGCAATTAGGGAGACAATTTGGTATCTTTTTAATTGGGCAGCATGGAAGATGATATACTCAAGGAAACTTACTTTAAAAGAATTCTTAAAAGACAGGTAATGAACAACAACGATTTTGATTTGTACAAACAATTTGTAAAGACAACCTTTAAGATGAGATACAAAGGCTCCATCCTTGGTTTCTTTTGGGTTCTTCTTAAACCTTTTTTCATGTTCTTGATTTTGTTTCTAATCTTCTCCCATATGTCCGGACAAGCCGCGGCTCTTACCTCTCAACAGTATGCTGTATATCTACTTTCAGGTTTAATTGTATATACCTTTTTCAATGAAGGAGTAATTTGGGGTATGGGTTCGATAATGGAAAGGGCAGGTTTGATTGTAAAGATTAATTTCAAAAGAGAGATAGTTGTTGTTAGTTCATTGACGATGGCCTTAATCAATTTTGTAATTAATCTCCTGATAATCTGTGTTGTAGCATTAGTCTTGAATGTTCAACTAGTTCCCATAGCCTTACTTTACATCGGATTGATAAGCATGACGTTGTTTCTTGCAATGTATGGGGTATCCTTGTTTACAAGTCTTTGGCTAGTACATGTAAGAGATTTGCAACATATCATGGAGTTAGTTCTTCAACTTCTTTTCTATGCAAGTGCGGTATTTTTCCCTGTTGAAATGATTCCTGAAAAATATCGATTCATAGTTTACTACAATCCTGTCGCTAGATTTATCAAAGCAGTTAGAGAGGCCTTGATATATGGGGAAATTACAGACATATACTTTGTACTTCTTTGTCTAGGCCTTTCTGTTGTTGTGGTATTGCTTGGAAGGATTTACTTTAACAAACACATTAAAAAAATAGCTGAATATTTTTAATCATGGAAGACAATATATCAATCAAGGTAAACAATTTAACAAAATCATTTAAAATACCAGAGCATGGTTCTGCAATTACTCTTCAAGACAAATTTGTAAGTCCGTTGAGAAAAAAGAAATATATCAAGTTTACTGCACTAAAAAATCTTTCCTTTGAAGTAAAGAAGGGGGAATTTTTTAGCGTAATTGGTCCAAATGGAGCGGGTAAATCTACTCTGCTTAAATTAATCTCAGGTATATATATTCCAGACGATGGAAATATTGATATTGAGGGAAAGCTAGTTCCTTTCTTGGAGCTAGGTGTTGGTTTCAATCCAGATTTGAGTGCAAGAGAGAATGTATATCTTAACGGTGTAATTTTAGGATTAACTAAGAAGGAAGTAGATAAATATATTGATGATATTTTTACTTTTGCTGAGCTTACAGATTTTGCTGATATGCCAATTAGAAATTTTTCTTCAGGTATGCAGGTAAGATTGGCATTCTCCATAGCAATTAAAGTGGAGTCAGACATTTTGGTTTTAGATGAAGTATTAGCTGTTGGAGATGGAGAATTTCAGAAGAAATGTTTTGCATATTTTGATGAGATTGTTGGCAAAAAAACAATACTGTTTGTATCTCATGGTTTGGATAGTGTGAAGAAATATTCAGATAGGGTGCTGTGGTTGAAAGAAGATAAGACATATGAGATAGGGGATCCAAAGGAGATGGTAGAGAAATATAGTCAGACTTTTTAAATATGAAGTTTATTGAAATTTTTCAAAGAACAATACAACGTATTCCAATATATTTTAAACAACTTGTTTCTTCGGTAAAGAAGAACGGTTTGTTAGTTACTGTTAAGAGGATTTTTAAAAAGATTTTTCGATTTGTAATTACTGGAGGAGATGGTTCTAAGTTGATGAGAATATCTTACGGTGAGTGGATGAGTAATGTTGAAGGTAAGTATCTCAATGATGAATCCATGCAAAAAGATTTGAAAAACTTAAAGGTAACTCCTAAGTTCTCAATCATATTTCCTGTATGGAATAAGTCAGAAGAGATGTTGAAATCTGCTTTGAATTCCATAACTTCTCAAGTATATACAAACTGGGAGATATGTATTTCAGATGGTTCAAGTAAGAATGTTAGAGAGATTAGAGATTTTCTCTCAAATTTTCAAAGAAGATATTCTGAGAAGGTTAAGTTTTCGACAATAGATGTGGAGGGTATTAACCTAATTGAAAATACTAATAACTGTTTGAATATGGCAACCGGTGACTACGTTGTCTTCATGGATTGTGATGATGAGATCTCTCTTAACTGTTTACTTGAATTAGCGAAGGGTATTAATGAAAATCCCAAGGTTGAGTTTTTGTATAGTGATTTTGACAAGATTGATGAATATGGGAAGAGATTTGATCCTTCTTTTTGGCCTGATTGGTCTCCACATACATTGACAGCACAGATGTATACGACACATGTTACTTGTTACAAGAGAGAGGTAGTAAAGGAGTTGGGAGGACTTGTTAAGGGTACACAGGGGGCTCAGGATTGGGATTTGGTACTTAGGTATGTTACTAGAGAGGATTGGAATGTAGTACATATCCCTAAAATACTTTACCACTGGAGAGTGTATCCTGGTTCTACTGCTTTAGCTGGTAGTGGTGCTAAGGATTGGGCATATGAGAATCAGAGATTTGTTTTAGAGAGATATTTGAAGAGGAGGAAGTTGAAAGGGGAGGTGTTGGAAGGTCCTTTTGCAGGGGCATGGAGAGTTAAGTTTGATATTGTTGGTAATCCTAAGATTAGTATTGTTATTCCTACTAAGGACAAGGTGGAGTATTTAATAAGAGCAATTGAGAGTATATGGGAGCATACGAAGTACAGTAATTACGAGATTGTGGTTGTAGATAACAGGAGTGAGGAGGAAGAGACAAAGAGATATTTTGAGGAAATAACAAAGAGAGGGGTTAAGATTTTGGAATATGATATGCCTTTTCATTTTGGGAAGTTGTATAACTGGGTAGCTACACAGGTTGATGGTGAGTATATGTTGATACTTAATAATGATGTTAAGGTTCTTAATGATGGTTGGTTGGAGAATATGTTGGAGTGGTGTCAGTTACCTGAGGTTGGGAGTGTTGGAGCTAAGCTTTACTATCCTGATGGGAAGATACAGCATGCTGGTGTTATTGTAGGTGCTGGTGGTGCAGCTGCTCATTCCCATAGGTTAGAGGAGGGTGATTGTATGGGATATGAGGGTTGTGTTGTTAATGTTAGGAACTATTTAGCTGTTACTGGGGCTTGTG
>CAZGKK010000007.1:0-26365 GCA_964526165.1 uncultured Candidatus Saccharibacteria bacterium
GAAATCATTACATAATCTTCATTTGATAATCTCATAGGTTTTTTGTAATAAATTTATATATCTTATTCTAATCTATCTAAAAATATACTTCTTCACCTAGAGAAGGATATCGTGAGCTTGTATAAGAAATACTATTCTACAATCAATATATGTTGTAAAATAGGGATATGTCAGAATTAATAAATAAAATCGTTGTTTTTTTAATGGGAATTACTCTCTCAGTTACATCGATCAGCGTAGATACAAACAAATTGGATAGAGAAAAACAAAGCAATCCTCAAAAAACAATTGTAGAAGAAGTAATCAAAGAGGAAGGCATCGTTAAATCCCTTTCTATTACTCAAAAACCAGTTACCACCACAACACTTACTACGGGTTGGTGGAGCTATCCAAAAGAGATTAAACTAGCAAAAAGAAACGGAAATGATCTACTGGTATTGGTTAACAAGGAGTACAAACTTCCAGAGACATATGCTCCAAACGATCTAGTTAAAGCTAGTCTTTCTGGAATTAGAAGAGGAGAGAACTACTACTTAAGGAATATATTAATAAATGATCTAAGAGATTTGGTGAACCAGGCAAAGGCTGAGGGAGTAGATTTAAGCATACGTTCTGCCTATCGATCTTACTCCGACCAATTAACAACCTACAATTTCTGGTTAAGAGCTAATGGAAATATTGCAGATGAGGCAGACAAAGTATCTGCGAGGGCAGGGCATAGTCAACATCAATTGGGTACCGCGGTAGATTTTAGCAGTGCAGAAATTCAAGATGGCTTGGGAGGGCAATTTGCTGGAACAGCAGCTGCCAAATGGTTAGAACTGAATGCTTGGAAATACGGTTTTGTATTATCATTTCCCTCAGGATATGAGAGTACAACAGGGTATAGTTATGAAAGTTGGCATTACAGATACATTGGAAAAACATACGCATTAGAATTACACAATAGTGGTAAAATATTGGAAACATATTTAAGAGAGAGGAATTAAAGTATAATTACACAATGAAAAATTTTAATTCTCAAAAAATTAACAATCTATATGTTGCCCTAGGCTTTTTCTTTTTGTTTTTAGCACTGGTAGCAATTTTTGTCCCAATTTGGCCATATGTTTGGTATAGACTCAATCCCACAGAAACAGACAGAGATATTGAAAAAATAGTAAGAGAGATTACTCCGGAAATAATTGAGAAAAAGGAAGAAACAATCTCGAGAATTCCTCCTCTTGACCCATCTCTCCCAGAAGAATCATTTGTTATTATTCCTAAGATTAGTGTTGAATCACCAATATCAACAAGTAAGAGTTACAAAGAAGGGTTAGACAAAGGATCATGGATTGTTTCTGATTATGGAAATCCTGAGAAAACAGAGCTACCAATAATATTGGCCGCACATAGGTTTGGTTACTCAAGTTGGACCGCAGAAAAAAGAAATAAGATCTCATACTTCAACTTACCTCAAACTGCTGATGGGGATGAGATTATTATCTATTGGAATCAGAGAGAATATAAGTATAGGATATATAAAGCAGAAGAGAGTACCTACATTAGTGATTACAGTGCCGACTTAATACTATATACATGTAAGTTCTTCAATTCCCCAATTCGTATATTCCGTTACGCAGAACGCGTTTACTAACCACCAAAAGCGAGCAGTATAACCCCATAGTGTTGTCATTTCGGTTGTTTTGTGATATAATTATCCTGCATTTAAATTAACTAGCCCTTTACATATGAGGAAGTTATATTCAGCTATTTTAGCTTTTGCTATGATTTCCACTTTAAATGTTGCTCCTGTACTAGCTAGTGGTAATCCATATGGGCCATACAATCCGTATGAACCACATGTACCATTACCAACAGGTTTTGGAGATACCAATACCTTCTACCTAGTTGCACTTGTTGCATTTACTGTCGGTATGATCATATTAGCAATCGCTAAAGACCTTAAGGGCAAGCAGTCTGCTGCATAAGAAGAGACTGCTCCCTTGGGGAGCCAAATGCATTTTCAATCAATTTACTTATTAATTAATTATTTACAAAATGAAACTATCTTTGGTAATACCAACATACAAAAAACAAAGAGATGTTTTGGATCAATTAGAAAGAGTATACGGTTATCTTTCTAGAAAGAATCCTGACTTTGAACTCATCTTCGTTATTGATGGGTATGTTGACAATACCAAGGATATTTTAGAGAAATATGTTAAGGAGAATAGATTAAAAAAAGTTTCCGTCATTGGATACGAAGAGAATATGGGTAAGGGTTATGCTGTTAGATATGGGATGAAAAGAGCTTCTGGTGATGTTATCGGTTTTATTGATGCAGACACGGATATCCAAATTAGAACTTTAGGTTATGCTCTCAAGACAATAAAGAATGATTCCGTAATGGCAGTCATTCCATCAAAATTTCATAAGGATTCAAATATTGAGATGAAATTTGGGAGAAAAATTCTTTCATACGGATTGATGTATACCAATAGATTCCTCTTAAGACTACCAAAAAATGTTGATGATGTTGGGTGTGGTCTCAAATTATTTAGAAAAGAATTGATCGAAAGAATACTTCCTTCATTGAAAGTAAATAACTTTGCAATCGATTCAGAGATTCTAAATCTAATTGGTAGAGTAGGTTACTCTGTTTCCGTTATTCCTTTCTATTTGAACAAGAATAGAAGTGAGAGTACTTCAGCAAATATCGGAAAAATTTTAGGTATGGTAAAAGATATATTTGTTATTTCTTTAAGTAATAGAAATTTTCTCAAGAATGGTCTCTCAAAGCCCTCTTACATTGACAATTTAGGCAACCTATAGTATAATATATGTGTTAATTGTTAACCTGCTCTTTACAATTTAATCCTTAAGAATTCATAGTGAAGACCCTTGTCCTATATGAGTTCTTAAGAACTCGAAGATCATTAAAAATTTCTAAGTATATACATTGATTTTTATCGGTATGTATTTAGATCAAATAGTGTGTGATGTAAGAGAGTAGAGTAATCATTTTACTTCCTACTATCCTCTTGGGATGCATAGTGTATCTAATATATATTGGGTATAGTATGCATTCCATTGGGATTGCAAGCAGAGAGATTTTCTCGAAAATTATCAGGCTTATAAGGAGGCCAAAATGAAACCGAAAGAGTTGTTAGGATGGATTTTATTTTTACTGTTTATTGGTGCCCTTCTCGTTGGTGGCTATGCTCTTGAACCTACTGTATCCCAGTGGGTGAATGAAAAACGTGCAGCCGCGAGTGCGCCAGTCGTTGAGCCTATTCAGGATCAACAGCAACCGTTAGAAAGTGCTGATGTCACAGTCTCTCCCAAAGTGGAAGATGCAGGACCAGTTCTTACGGCGGATGTATTGTTACTCCCAGATTCCACCAATTATGATGAAAAGGTAGCGTATTGTAAAACGTATACAGCCACCTTTGGAAAAATGGGAACCTTTTATGGAGTCTATGACTCTAATTTGGAAACTTGCGTTCTTGGTGCATGGGAATCAAATAGAATTGATACATCAGATTGGGCTTTTACCCTCGCAGATCTTAAGGAAACCGGAGACGATTATGTTTTCTTGAATCCTTGGCGTGGAAAAATTAACCACTCTGCAGAAACCGTCTATATTAATTCCCAAGAATGTACCCCCGCAAACCCTGTCAGATGCTCTGATGGTACCATTGTTTTCGAACAAGGGGCAACTATTCGGATTGTATCTGAAGCAGGAAATGATTCTTCGGGACCATTCCTGATTATGGAACCATAACAAACTCTCTGCTCCGGGTGGGGGATAATCTTTTTTTTGCTTAATCGCATTAAAAATCCCCCACCCAACCAAACATCACACACTATCAATCTTCTAAGACTATACTGTCTTACTGACGAGTCCATATATATTTACAAATATATTGAGGACGAAAAGATTTCCAAACATTCTGAACATTGAATACTCCATAGTTATGGGATATAATAAAGTATTAACTTTATATATCCTTAATATGGAAAATAAAGATAAATTACTGCCAGTAACATTGGCACTTTCTTTGGTCCTTGCAAATTGTAATACTCTACCTCAGAAAACTCAGAGAAGTACCCCTAAAGAATCGGACCCACAAATATCTGAGGTAAATTCTCAAACAACAGAATTGCCAGAAGCAGATCCAGCCGCTGCTCCTGTTGTGTATATTGAAAAAGAAGAAGTAGAAAGTGAAATTACCCCGGAAGTTTTAATAGTTAAAACAGATAAGCTTGGCACATATAGAACTCTCTGGAACAATGACCTTCAAATGTACACACTTTCATTTGATTTATCTCATCAAGTAGAACCAGGTGAAAAAACCCTTGAAGATTTAAAAAAGGAGGGGGGAAGCATATCCCTAGTAACTCCATTCGAAGCAGTTGTAAATTGTAGTGGTGGAGCAAATGACAAATTCTATGTAGATGGAGAAGAATGGAATCTCGGAAACCCCACAGAGGATCATGAAGGAGAATTTGTTGTAGAAGCTGGACAGGAAATCAAGGGTGTATGGGAGGCAGGAAATGATTCAGCAGGGTTAGAAATTCATTTTCCTAAAACAGGTCTCTTTCTCGAAGAATACCCACGAGTAGTACCTCTTGATATTCAAACAGAACAGGAACAGAAAGAATTCACTCCTCAAGATTTTTTAGTAAACTTACAGGAACTAGGAACATACAAATTTGGATTTGATACAAACCTTAACAAATATGTTCTTCCAATATCACAAAAGCACTTGGTGTCTGAGGGAAGTATGGATCTGGAAGATGTAAAAAGAGAGGGCGGAGAATTTGTATTCTCTTTACCATGGGACATAACTTTAAACAGTATTACTGGCAAGATAACTGCAAATGGGAAAGAGTTAATTAATGGGAATCCTGTTATTCTAGACGATGGGACAATAGAACTTGGAGAGTATGGTGTGTACCATATTCCAGCGAATGAACTTATTAGAGTAATCTATGAAGCATACAATCCAAGTAATGGATTTCAAATCATAATTGATTGGTCTAAAAAGTAGGGCTTAACTTAGAATTTTTCTTGAAAGTTCAAAAACTTTCATAAAGAGAGTAGGGGGGAGAATACTTAATATTCTAACCCCTATTTTTTGAATACTCCAAATTATTCTTTCTCTAGTAGTTGGCTTAATATTTAAATTCTGAATTGCCCAATTTCTAATATCGTTAGTTTTTTTAAAATGTTCTACCATTTTAGATTGACTCTCTGTTTCAAATGTCATCCTGTATTTCAAGACGGTATCAGGAAGATTTGCAAATTCTCCTTTTGTGCTTAGGATAAGAAATAGTTTGACATCCTCTATCTTCCATAAATTCTCTGGATATAGACCTACTTCTTCCAATGTAGATTTTCTTAACATAACAGCTGGGTGAGCAAAGGGTTGGAAAAGAAATCTATTATTTTTTATATCTTGATTATTTTGCGAATACTCCCTATGACCGATATTGTCCGAATTAGAGTCAATGATATCTATTTGCCCGCCAACCGCAACACAGTTTGGGTTGCTCTCAAGATATTGTAACTGTTTATCTATTCTGTCTCGATACATAATATCGTCGGCATCCATTCGAGCTATATATTTTCCTTTAGATTGCTTTATACCAATATTTATTACATTTCCCAAACCGTTCTGTTTCTCCACAGGAATTACTTTTACTCTTTGATCTTTTTGTTGGTATTCTTGCAAAATACTTAATGTTTTGTCTTCACTTTTATCATCAACTACTATTACTTCTATGTCCTCATATGTCTGACCTAGACAGCTATCTAATGACTCCCGGATATATTTTTCCCCATTATGAACAGGAATAACAATTGATACTAAAGGATTATTAGATTGCATATTTGTTACTCTTAATTAGTTTATATACCAGAACTACGAAGATTACTGATATTAACAAATATCCCAAGTAAGAAAGGAAATTAGGCCAATAGAAAACATAAAATGAAGAGTAATCTATTCCCTCAATATCCCATCCTTGTTTCCAACCATTCAAATATACAGCCTCCTTATTTCCAAAAATCTTTAACTTTCCATCTCCAAAACCTAAAGCTAACCAACTTTCTGATTTGGCTTGTGGAATAGAAACAATTGTGCTTCTTCCCAAAGATTTGTCTTTTCCTAATTTGTATCCAATACCACTTCTTCCAACCGGTTCTAATTCAATCTCAGAATAGTTCGTCATCAATGAAGCTGAATATGAATTAAACTTCCAAGCTTCTGGAATTTTCATTAAAACAAAATTTTTAAGGATATTTTCACTGTCATTTGAAAAACTAATACTGTTAAATGAGATATCCAGTTTTTGAGAGAAGATACTACTAGATGTAAAGATTCTAGTGGAGGAGCCAGTTTTGGAGGGATGGAAAGTATCATCTACCCAACACCTATCACTTCCTTGATATGTTAGACACAGATTAGATGGTATATTCTTGATATTTTGACCTTCCCAGTACCAAAGGTATTTACTATTCGGAACAGTTGACAGAGTAGTATCAAATTGATTAATCAATTGATTCTGAACATATTGTCTCATTCCTCCTTCATATGTCGCCTCAAATGGTAAAGTTCCATCCTCTGCTACACTTAACCTCCAGATAGAATCCTTCCCAAATTTTTCTGTGTATACAAAACTTGAATCTCCATACAATATAGGTATATTTAATTTCAATTCTTGTCCTTTTCCTTCGAGTGTTAATACTTTCTTTTCATTGTCTTTAAATTCTTTTGATATGTTAGCGGTTGTAAAATAAGGAGCAAATTTAACTTTTACATCTCGAATAGTCACACCAACCTTTTTCCCTAATGGGTTTTGTGTATACAGAGTAAGTGAAAGTTTATCTCCCGCTTCAATTACTCTGGGTACCGTTATTGTTTTCTGTCCGAATCCTTCACTTGAGGAAAAATATTTCTCTCTGTTTAAACACCCTCCATATTTTTCTGAATATAAGCAGTATCCAAATATGGAATTAGAATCACTCTCCCAATTAAATGATACAGACCCAACATACGAGAATCTTTTATCTAATCTCAAATTAGTATATACACATGGGAGTTCTGAGAAACCTTCAATTTTAAATCCTGATGCAATTTCTTCTTGTTTAATATCTGGCATTATCTTGTATCCACCTCCTGAACAATCTCCTGGAAGAGAAGAAGAAAAGATATTGGTTAAATTGTTTTCAACAAATTCATTCTCTTTAACATAACCAATATTTTGTATATCCTCGTAAGGGACATCAATATTGATACCTTCCTCCAAAGTCTTGTTTTCGAATACATATGTCCCAATGATGAATACTGAGCTTGAACTGTCCACGACGGCCTCCTTAAAGGAATTATTTTTTATGCCTTCTAAAGAAGGTAGTGCAGGAGAAATTCTAATCTTGTTCCCAATTTTCTGGACAAATATGGGTGCTTGGGAAATTCCCAAATCCATATTACTCAAGTAAAGAGTCGTCGGGTTACCTAAATATGGGATGCTTTTTGTTAAAGCGTTTTTCTCAATCTTTAAATTAGAAAGGTCAAAATTCAACAAAGAGAAACTAGGATCTCTTTGAACAACCCGAGTAAATGTTCCATTAATTAAGGATTCACTGCTTCCCAAAGTTTCAACATACTTAGTCTCAGAAGGGTTTACTTTGTACAATTTCAAAAAATCTTTCTCCCAAACCAATTTCATGTTTTGAATAAAGCCCTCTAACACATCCCAATTGAGTTCATGCCCATATCTCCCCTTAACAAGACTCTTGTCAACAAGTACATAACCAACATCATATTTTTTCAATACCTCATTAAATTGAATTGCATTTCCAGAGTCATATATGTTTCTGAACTCAAGCATTGCTTTTTCCCCAACATCAGAACCAATAGCTAAAGACATATCCATTATCGGGTTTGGAAGAACATATGATATAAATTGAGAACCCACAAAACCCCAATCATATTCCCTAAAATATCCATTGTTTGAAGGTGGTGCGTAATATATTCGTGAGTGGGAATCATCTTCTAGGAATTTGGCTAATTCAAAATATTCGTTTGGTATTTCTACCGTAGCTCGTTTAGTAAATAGATCTCCTCTGAAAATATATTCTGTATACAAAAACAAAGGAAATGTGACCAAAGCAAGAGAGAAAAGAATGAATACATATTTGGGAATTTTCTTGAAAAACGATGAAAGAAAATTAAGAAAAAGTAAAAAGCCAATAGTTGAGGTGATAGTTAAAAGTATGAGATATTGTTGTCCTAGTTTTGAAGAAACCCATCTAAACACCTGTTTAAACAAATTAATATTCTCTTGAAGCCAAACATATATCTGTCCGAATGGAGGATTCTGGTTTTTAATTAGGAACAACAACCCCAACATCATTACCCAAATGGGAATAAGTTTGAATTCTTTTTTTACGAAGAGAAAAACCAAGCCTACTAAGGAAAAAAATATTGGTAACAATCCTACAACTCTGTAGAAATCGTAATTCATAAATTCTTCAGAGAGAGGAAATATGAAAGTTTCAGGCTCTGGTGTATCTACTGTACCCAATAGTCTAGTGTAAAATCTTGCTGCATTTGGAAGATTTAGCATTTGTTTCTCTAAATCAATAGTATTAGCTGTAATTGAGCGATTGGTATATGAATTTACTACATCATTACTGATATTTTTTGTGAATATTGCGAAAGGCAACAACCAAAAAAGTTGTACGGCAATGAACAGTAATACTGCTTTTACTATTCCTCGTAGCTTAACCCTATGCAAATATCCGAAGTAAGCAAAAGCAAAAAGTAAAACAACAATATTAACAAAGAAAAGAGTTCCAATCACTGATACAGAAACAAAAAGAATTGTTGAAATGAAAAGAAGAAATACTCTTGATAACTTGTAATCCCGCATAAGTAAATAAATGGAGAGGAGTAATAGTGGCAAGAAACCATACTGGGCGATGTAGGGCATCATATTGAAATTGAATACCCAAGCTGTCCAAAGAGATGAGAGATAGATTAAGCCTGAGATAAAAAAAACATAGCCCGATTTTTTCGTATTTACAAAATCTCTAACAAAGTAAGATGTTAAAGTAGCCATTGATAAAGTCCCAATAAAAAGACACAGTAAAGAATAAAATTGAGCTAAAAACCAGCTTGGAATAAAAACCTTTAATATTCCAAACAGAACAGATCTGAATATGTCGGCCTGTTCACTGTCTGAAGGAATTCCCAATACTCTGTAACCTCTCCAAGCAGGCGATTCAATATATCTTGAAACAGAAAGTCCCGGATTTAGTTCAGGAGAATAGTTGTCATTAGAGAGTAAATGCTGCCCCCACCTGATTGATACGAAACATACTATTAACAGAAGTAAAATCAAAAGAATTTGACCATACTTTTGTCTAAAAAAATACCAGAGTTTTTTGATATTACTAGGCATATACAAATATATCAGATTAAGACAGTTTTCTAAATAGAAATATTTATTGACATCTATTCATTAAAACGGTAATTTATATATAGCAACCTGCCTGTTTTTTTTGTGAAATTCAAGGTGGGATATATATATAATATTTTGTTTTTACATATGGCAAATAATGAAGGTCCAGTAATAATTGATGGTCATTTTGAACCTGTTCAAGAGAGCAAACCAATTGCAACACCTCAATATGACGATAGAACAATGGAAGCTGCTTTTGTCAAAGCAGGATTTCCTCCTTTGCCAGAACAACAAACAACACCTGTGGTTGCCAATCAACCAGTTACTGAGAGTCAGCCAGTCCAAAATGTTTCTACACCAACTACTGAAACTCCTGTAGAAAAAGTGACTCCTCCTGTTGTAGAAAATCCTAAGGGAGAATCTAAGTTTAAAGACAAATATATTGACCCTTCCTTTGAGGCATCAAGAGTTCAAGCAATGAAGGATGCGATGAGTGCTTCTGCAGAAAGAATAAAACAAAAAGCCTCCACATTCCAGACAGCACCAAATACTGAATCAACAGATGAAATGATTAATCGAATGCAGAATGAATCAGAAGAAATGAAAGCAAAAATTAAGAAGCAAGTAGATGAGGCAGACAATAAAATAATAGAACACGACAAAAAGATGACAGGAAGTTCTAGAAAAGGCCGTGCTTCAGGTAATCCACCAAGTACTCCTCCCATAACTAACAATCCAGAAGGGCCAAACAAAGAAAAAAGTAAAGAAGCTGAGGAATTTAATCCAACTGCAGAAGATTTGAATTATGTATTAAGTAATCCTGAGGTAAAAAAATTGATGGAGGAGATATTAAAACAAAAGAGAGAGGAAGATAAAAAATATCAATATCAAGATGAGAAGGGAAACCTTGTTAAGATTCCTCTTCCTATCAAAGAAGAGATGGATTTATCATTTGATAAAGATATGAGAGTCGCAGATATCGAACGAGCTGGAAGTTATGGGAGTATGGAAAACGAGCTATATAATATGAGAATTGATAAGAGGAAAAAGGAACTCAAAGAACTTGGTTATTCAGATGCACAGATTGATGCCTATATGGAAATTGGTAGACATGATATTAAACTTGAAATTCAACAGTATGTCAAAGGTACCGTTACTAGAGACTTTAGAAGAAGAGTCATTGATAGAATTGAAAACGACACCAATAAATATAAAGACTATATTGACCCAAAGACTGGAGAAGTCATTGAGTCTATTAAAGACGAAAATCTTATTGGTAGAATCTTGGATCAAAAGGTATATCCTAAATGGCAACAAGGAGAGCTTGATGCTATGAAGAAAACAGAGGTTAAAGAACCAGATCCAACTCCTAAAAAAACAAGAAGATGGGGATTAATAGGTGGAGTCATTGGTTTCACTGCTGCAGTGGCTGGAGGAGCCTCAGTAGGAATTCCTGTAACAATTGGAGCTACAGTACTAAGTATCGGAGCTGCAGTAGCTGAGAAATATGCACCTAAGAGGATAGCGAAATTAACTGAACGCTTAGCTAATGCTAAGACTCCAGAAGAGAGGGAGAATCTTGAAAAACGAATTAAAGCTTGGAATTTTGTAAATAAACATGCACATAATACTGTTAAATTTTTCAAGGGCATGGCAGTAGGTGGAGGTCTTGGTACGTTTGTAAGTAATATGTTCATGGGTGGCAAGGGCTTAGTTGAAATAGTTGGAAATAATCTCGAAGCCGGAAAAGGTGTATTTGGAACAGGACAACCAGCTAGTAATGTAGAAAATACACCTCTTACAGAACCACAGGGTGAAGGTGTTACAGAAGCAGGTGTTGAACCCGATACCAACCCTGATTTAGGCATAGACTCTGGAAATACTGCTGGTGTAGATACAGGAAACGTAAATACCACCACAATAGAAGCAGATGCAACATTTGGAATAGATACAAGTAATGGAATTTTAGTAAAAGGTGGTAGAGTAGAATTACCTGGTTCTGCATGGGATGGCAATCTCGCTACAAAACCATTAGGCAATCTTTCTAATGGAGCTTTAAATAGTTCAAATTACACTGGGGGAGCAACAAATATGGGCGCATTTAATCTTGAATCTGCACTACAGAGTAATGGAGTTACAGAAACTCTTTTAAGAAACAACCTACAAACACCGGAGATACATAGATTACTAAACATATTTGTCTCTAATCCTTCCACCGACCTTTCAACCGCTCTTCAAAGTTTGAATTCTGAAGGTGCAAAAACTATTCTAGAAGCTATCTCAAATTAAATATAAATTAATAAAATATTAAAATGGATAACACACAACAAATTGAAGCTGCAAAACAAGAGTTACTCTCTCTTGGATTTACAGAAGAGAAATACAACAAATTAATAGAATTAGCACTAGAAGAAATGGTCGACAATGCACTCAATGAATTGCAAGAGATAGATCTTGAAGGACTGGAAAAACTTGAGAGCCAATTAATTCCAGAAGTAAAATCTTTGGAAGAAGCCGAGAAAAATCTTGAACTAATATTTTCAGCTGCATATGGAGAGAAAGCAAATGAAACAAAACAGCAAATGCTTTTAGACTATCTCTTTATGACTATAGAAGAAACAAAAGCTGCTAAAGACTTGCTTCAAAGGTATCAAGCTGGAGATCCAACCGCAATTGCTGCAATAGAAGCACAAAAAGACAATCCTGAACTAGAAGAACTAATGGAGTATTTGAAAGAAGAAGGTGTTACATCAACGGATGATGCTCCTTCACAGTCTCCTCAGCAAACTTCTCTGTAGCATGAACATATTTTGTGGTCGTATTAAGGCTAGAGTGTCCTAGAAGTAACTGTAAAGCTACGGGACTTGCACCATCCTCTGCTAAATAAGTAGCAAATCCATGTCTAAGACTATGTGCAGAAGTAGGAATTTGAATTCCTAATTTTTTCCTATATTGTGCAATTCTCTCCTGAAAATAGTTTGTAGACAGTCGTTTAGAGTGTTTACCATTTCTACCACCAGAGAAAGGAATAAAGAGAGCAGGGGAGTCAAAATTTTCTAAATAGCCACTTTCCCTATACTTTTCTATTACCTTAATATATTTCAAATCTCCCTCAAACATGTCCATAGCTAATTCTGAAAAACTTTCTTCTTCATCTTCAGATGTTTCACGCACCCCGGTGAAACTTTCTTTATCTTTCTTCTTCTCATCTCTGGTAGATGCATATCTCAATCTAATCTTAAGATAGTTATTCAACCACAAAAGACTTCTTGGAGTCATATATACCGTTCGCTCTTTTTTACCTTTTCCCATGATATACAATTTACCCTCAGAGTTTATCTGTTCCAAATCCAAACCGATGAGTTCGGAAATACGCATCCCTGTACCAAAAAGCATTTCTAACATACATCTATTTCGCAATGAAACTTTCTCATCCTTTTCATACTGCATAGGACTCTCAATCAAACGAATTAGATCCTCCTTAGATGCAATCTTCTTTATTCGCTTTTCAGCTTTCATCATTCCGATTGCATCTGGTGGAACTGGGATTTCCAAATCCCATTCAATCCGAAATTTTAAAAATGACCTCAAAGCGGACAACATTCTATTTATACTACTCGGATCCAAACCTAATTCTTTCTTCCCAGAGTTTCTAGGATGACCTGTGACTCCAAGACTCCCGTATACCTTCCTGTATATGTCAGACAGAAATCCCCGTTCAAAACTAGGTGTGATTACACCCTCCGATTTATCCAAAGGCCTCTGTGGGCCTCTCAGGGCCTCATCCCTGTTTACCGTTGCTATATCAACCTTTTTAACATATTCCGCCCTAATTTTATCCAAATCTTCAAGGTGTTGACCTGCAATTAGGTATCCTTTGTATGCACTAATATCTTTCTTCGAAGTATTAAGAAAAGGAACATTTCTGAAGTGTAAAAACACAGCAAAAATACAAAGGTCTCTGGCATAATTAATAATTGTTTGATTGCTGTAATTATTATTCTGAAGGTTAACAAGAAAATCATCTTGATCTTCTAACTTTGGTATTTCCATATTTATATATTAACAGCTAAAGTATTTTTTTGAAAATGAGAGTAGGGGGGCTTTTTTTTGAATTTTGGATAATGAAGAAAAAGAAGAGAAAAGAAATGAAAAAGAATAAAGAAGGGTAAAAAAGAGATAAAAAATAATATAAAAAAGATTTATTATAATAGGCATTTGACCACTTTCTAAGATTTTAGATATCCCGTACCGCATATAAGGGACATTATACTCGGTTATATTATTCCAAATTGTAACACATTTCTGCACGGAGTAGAATCCCCCTCTTAAAAAACCATGATTGGTACTTTTTGGAAAACCTATTTAGAAATTATTCTGCTCGATTTATACTTAATTTATAAGTATATTAGCAATCACTTATCCACACTGATTACTATGGGTTGTGAAACACTATGGGTCGAAAGGCGGCCCCCTACTCCCCTACGCATCTATCCCTTGATATTGAAAATAAAAACCGAAAGGAGAACAACTAATAATAAAAATATATATAATTTCATCGATCGAACTTTCCCATTTGATATCCTCTCATGCGTTATAAGATTTACACTAATAAAGTACCCCACTACTGGTACAAATGAGATTAATTCATGATAATTACCAGAAAAGGTTACCGCGGCAAGTAAAACCGCCATTAATAGCGATGTTATTGATGTTTTCCTAGATAATTCCTTCCCATCTATTTCCATATTTGAATAATGAAGTGCCACTACTATTAAATATGAGATAAGTATAAGTGGGAAAATGACATAAGAAGGCAACCCACTTATCAAGAATGTAAATGTAAAGGAGTAAACCATGAAGATGGCCGAAATATATGAAATTGTCCTACCTACTTGTGCCAAAGGAATCGGCTTAAAAAGATTAACATTCAATGTATTTACCATCAGAAAGACGAAATAGCAGGCAAAGAAAACTGCAACAATAAGAATAAGGAGAATAAAAGCCTCATAAATCCTATTAAATTTTTGAAAGAAAAAGAAATCTACAAAAAGCAATTGAGACATTACAAACAAAGCAGCTTGCGAAATATATAAAAGTGATTTTTTCTTTACTTGAAAATTTAAAGACCAAAGTAAACCTATTACCACAACAAAAAAATAAATACCCGCATCTACAAATATTCTCCATACTGGCAACTGCTCTCTTAATACGATTTTTGACAGAAACATAGATAAAGCCACTAGCGCAGCTAAAAGGAGCAGTTTCCCCCTTTTCTCATTGTCTACATTTGTATCATCTAGCTTCATTTTCAATAGATTCTAAATATTTTAACCCTTTCTGAGTAAGTACTCTACCCCTACTTGTCCTTTTGATAAAACCACATTTCATTAGATATGGCTCATACACATCTGCAACAGTACTTTCATCCTCCGATATCGAAGCTGCTAAAGTGGAAATTCCAATAGGACCTCCTGCAAAATTGTTTAAAAGGGTAAACAGTATCTCCCGGTCTATCCTCTCTAGTCCTGCAATGTCTATCCCAAGCAAATTCATCGTTTTATTTACTGTATTAAGCGAAATTGTCTCTTGTTTTTTACTCTCAGCATAATCCCTACATCTTCTTAGCAACCTTAACCCTACTCTAGCAGTACCCCTTGAAATTGTAGAAAGCATTTTTAAGGCATCTTCTTCCATCTTAATATTCCATAGTCTAGATGCTCTTTTTAGTATTTCAATCAAGTCTCCTTCTGAAAAAAAGTCCAATCTTTGAATTAATCCGAACCTGTCTCTCATAGGAGAACTAATTTTCCCAATTTGTGTTGTTGCACCAATCAAAGTAAAAGGTTCAAGGCTCAAACGGATCGTTTTTGCTGTAGGACCCTTACCCATAACAATATCTAACATGCCATCTTCCATTGCTGGATACAAAATCTCCTCTACCACCTTAGGAAGTCTATGAATTTCATCAATAAAAAGAACATCATTTTTCTTCAGACCGGTAAGAATAGCTGCTAAATCACCCTGTCTCTCAACAGCAGGACCGGATGTAATCTTTATAGACGCCCCGACCTCATTGGCTATTGCTACTGCAAACGTTGTTTTACCAAGCCCTGGGGGACCATAGAAGAGAATATGATCAATAACTTCCCCTCTCCTTTTTGCAGAACCAATCATCATCTGAAGGGTTTCTTTCTCAAGCTGTCTCCCAATTATCTCACCCAATTTACTTGGTCTAATTTTCTCCTCATACTGAACTATTGTAGTCTTAGTATCAAGCTTTTGGGAGTGTTTACTTTTTTTATTTTGAACTTTTTCCTTACTTGACTCAATCATTAATTTCTAATTACTTCTTTAATTAATTGCTCAGCAGTAATATCGTTGTTCTTCTTAAAAATTTCTTCGGCCAAAATAACTTTCTCTTTTACAGTATTTGAATCAAATCCAAGGACTTTTAATGCATCTCTAACATCTTTAAGCAAGGAAATCTCTTCTAAAGGTGATTTTGTTAAATCAATCAATCCCCTTAACTCAATAATAATCTTTTGCGCTCGTTTCATTCCTAGACCTGGAACCTTACTTAAAGCTCTTGCATCACCATCTTCTATTAATTTCTCAATTTCATCCCTTGAGAATGCTGAAAGAATTGACATCCCTATTTTTGGCCCAACACCTGAAACTTGAATCAACTGTTCAAAAAAATCCCTCTCATTTTCATTGGTAAACCCATAAAGTGCCTGTGTGTCCTCTCTTACATGAAAATGAGTAAAAAGTGAGAACTCCTGCCCAATTCCTGGTACAAGGTATGAACTTGGGATAAAAACTCTATAGCCAATACCACTACTAGTTAAAATATCTACATATGAATCTTTAGAGATCTGAACCTTTTGAATTGAACCTTTTAAAAATGATATCATTCTCTATTATACTAGATTATTCAATATTCCTCGATACCAATACTTCTGTCGCTATGGCAACAGCTATTGCATCTGCAGCATCATCTGGTTTTGGTAACTCTTCCATATTACAAAGCATTTGTACTGCTTCTTGAACCTGTTTCTTTTTTGCCTTTCCATATCCTGTAACAGTACTCTTTACCTGTAATGGTGACATTTCTTTTACAAGCAAAGAGAACTGTTCTAACGCTAAAAGTACTACTCCCCTTGCTTCACCAACGGCAATTGCTGTTTTTTGATTGTTACAAAACAACAGAGTCTCCATTCCAGCGTATTGAGGTTTGTATTTTCTAAGCAATTGAGTTATGTCCTCAAAAATTTCTTTGAGCCTTTGTGATACAGACAACCCTTTTTTTGTTGTAATACAACCGTAATCGATTACATGAGGAACAGAATTATTATCAAATTCAACAACAGACCAACCTGTAATAGCCAACCCTGGATCTATACCTATTATTCTCATCATGCTTCTATTTTATGTTAGAAAAAGGGATTTGTACACCTAATTACTATTTTGTTTAATGAAAAAAGTAAAAGGGAGCTCTCTGTAATGAAATAAATTAGCTAAAAGCTAAATAAAGACAGAGAGCCCCCAGTATAAAAGAACAAAGGTTATTTGTTTCGAAACTTATCTAGGTAAGTTTTATTAAAATAGACAAAAAGATATGCACAAAATTCGTGACAAATTTCTTCGGTGTCTAAAAAAGAGACATCAACTTTCAAGTTACGAATTAATTTTGGGAAAGTCTTATTATAAAAGAACTCTAATTCCTTAAATAGAGATTTTACTAAAACTTCTGATTGCCTTGATGTGATACAGCAATCTGTTTTTTGTTTGTGAATCTGGTTAATCTCTCCTTCAAGATAGTTCCAAAATCTGCATACTTCCTCGATTAAGAATTTAAAATTCTCTTCTCCTAAATATTTTTTTAACAACTCTTCTCTATGTTGTTCCATCTATACCTCTTTCCTACTTAAAAATACATTAATTGATGAAAAACCTTTGCTTTTAAAGAACAACTTTTATGCTTTATCCCGTTTGGAATTGCAGCAAAAAAGCTAGCCTTAGATTTACAAGACAATATTGATTTCACTCAATCAAATAATTCTCTACTATGGCCACGACCTGACTTTTACTTAAATGAGAGGATATTCCTGTACATACTGAAGATTGGAATTCTCATCCCGTTGACCTTAAAAATGTATATTACCCCTGGCTTGATATCTTTAACAAAATCGTTAGAATTAAATTTCCAAAAGATCAATGAATCTTCATTCTCAAAAACTTCCGTCTTTCCAGTGGATATGTTTCTGAGGACAAGGAATGTGTTCCCTTGGTCAACGATTCTATCTTCCAATGTTCCCTCGAAGGTCCGTACAGTAACAAGAGGAAAGGCCAAAGAGAGAACAAGAAACACAACAAAAACAAGAACAAACCCAATCCCCTCAAATCGATCAAATACGGATAAACGTTTCATTTTAACTCCTCTCTAAATTGTTAGGTGCGATAGATAATTCTATCACACTATGGGTCGCCGAACAAGAAGAAATGTGAAATCAAAATTTGTATGAATTGTAAAGAGAAGGAACCTGATATAATGAAGTAAGCTTTATAAGCTATACATAACAAGTTCCTTCTCCTTTAGAAAATGGTTAGTTGTTCATGAACAACTGATAGATCACATCAATGATGTGGGTTGCTTTTAACAGAGTCTCTCTGTCTTTGATTTGTTCTTCAACAAACTCTCTGTTTACACAATAGAGCTTGACGATCAACGTCTCAAATTCAGAGATATCATCCTTCTCAACCGAATGTTTTATGCAAAGTGCATCCATCATGAACTTGAAATAAATGTTCACAACATATCTTTGCTGAGCATTCAGGTTAAGGGAATGAGTCTCTAGATAAAAGCGTCCTTCTAAGACTTCTAGAAATTTTTCTTCCATGGGGTTCTCCTCCTTCCTATAGACATTTATTTTCGTCTACATGAAAGCCTCCTTTTGGCCTAGTAATTGAACAGGAAGGGAAGGTCACAAAAGATAAACGGGAATCTTAGAATCTAACCATTTTTTTAAATAGCAAATATCTACATATGAGATATCAGCTTACATTATACCATACTATGGGGTTGTTAGCAATTACTCAACATTAGTCCAAACGTTTTGTACGTCCTCGTTTTCTTCGAATTTTTCAATTGCACTATCCACTTTCTCTACTTCTAATTCTTTCAAAGTTTTTAGCACATTTGCCTCTTTGATCAACTCTGCTTCAGTTATTACATACCCTAACTTCCCTACTCCATCCCTTACAGCACCAAAACTGTCATATTTTGTATATATTGCTAAACTTTTCTTCCCCTCATCTTCAAATTCATGAATATCCATAACCCCTGGAAGGTCCATAACTGCAAGCTCTACCTCTTCTAGATTATCTGCTACATACTTATCAGGTTCTCCATATTTAGGAGATTTTTCCATATGCCCAGCAAGTATTTCAATATACCCTTTAGTATCAAAATTCCAAGAAACAGCACCAGAATCTCCCATCTTTCCACCAATCTCATCAAAAAGTTGTCGCATCTCCGCAACAGTCCTATTCTTGTTGTCAGTTAAGACATCTACAACAAATTGAACATCATAAGGTCCAAAACCTTCATATGTTATTTCTTCAAATGTCACACCCTCACTACCTTCTCCTGTTCCCTTTTTAATAGCTTTCTCGACATTCTCATTTGAAAATCCTACTGCTTTAGCCTTATCGATATACAATCTTAAAGTTGGATTCATACTTGGATCCCCCCCTCCCTGTCTTGCCGCATGTGTAATCTGAACTGATACCTTAGAGAAACTTTTACCTTTCTTTGCATCGTTTAGGGCTTTTTTATGTTTGATTGTATCCCACTTTGAGTGACCAGACATATATTAGAAAGATTAACTTACTGCCCTTATTCTAACACAACTGGCCTAACAGAGCCACACCTCTACGACAAGGACCAGGTTCAAACCTCTTCCTGTGTAATAAGTTGTTAATCTAACCTAACCGCTCCCTTCTCCTATTTTATTCCTTGATACAATCCTCAGCCTAAACCAGTTTCTTGTTTTTGAAAAAGACGAGGTCTAGGAAACCGTTGTAGAATGAAATTATCCTCAGATTAAAATTTGATGAATGAAGGTGAGGTTTAAACCAGGAACTTGAAAAAGCCGAGGTCTAGGAAACCGTTGTAGAATGAAATTATCCTCAGATTAAAATTTGATGAATGAAGGTGAGGTTTAAACCAGGAACTTGAAAAAGCCGAGGTCTAGGAAACCGTTGTAGGATGCAATTAAACTCAGATTAAAATATGATGAATGAAGGTGAGGTTTAAACCAGGAACTTAGAGGGTTCGTATTAATCATTAACCTTTGGGGTCATACTACTTCTGTTGCCTTTTTCGCTGTATGTCTGATTGCTCCATTTGAGAATCTTTTCTTCAATTTCTTTTCTAGGCATACCATATTTATCTCTTGAATTCAAAACAATATCCTCACGACGATCAAATTTTTCAAACCTTACGGGTAAAGATTTCGCGCTAAATGGTATTGATGTCATTCCATCAATACAAAGTTTTATGTACATAGCATAGGCATCCAAAGATACCAAATCATCTGAGGAAACAACAGGAGCAAACTCCTTTTCTAAGATACTGGCATCCGCTTGACTCACAACGAATGAGGCTAAAGTACCAACATTACCAAAAATTGCCTGTCTTACTGTAAGTGGTAGTTGGTCAATGTATTGGTTAGTCATCGTTAAATTGAGTTTGTATTTTCTAGCTTCAGAAAGAATCTTTGCAAAAGACTCCGTAGCAAAATTTTGGAACTCATCTACATAGAGATAGAAGTCGGTCCTCTGATCTTCTGGAATATCTACTCTTTCCATCGCTGTCGCCTGAAGCCTAGTAATTATCATACCTCCTAAAAGAGAAGCTGTTTCTTCTCCTAGCCTTCCCTGTGCAAGATTCACCAAAAGAATTTTCTTATTATCCATTATTTCACGCAAATCAATAGTTGATTTAACTTGACCCACAATATTTCTTGTAACTGCAGAAGAAATAAACCTTCCAACCTTGTTTTGTATTGGAGATACAGCTTCCGAAAGAAGCCTGTTGTTTTCTGACATCTGAGCAAATTCCTCATCCCAGAATTTGTATAGAATTGGATCACTAACCTGTTTGAGAATAAACTTTCGGTAATTTTTATCTACTAGCATTCTTGGCACCGCTAACAAGGTTGTTCCCTGAGCTTCCATAACGGTAGCAACAGTATTTGTTAAGATATATTGCAATCTTGGCCCCCAAGAATCACCAAATTGTTTTTTAAACACCTCAACTACTCCATCAGCAATTAAGTCTCTTTGTGACTTGTCTTTAAGCTCCAGAAGATTAAATCCTACTGGATGTTCAACATCCGTAGGGTTAAAGTAAACAACATCATCGATTCTATTAGGTGGTATATATGACAAAAGCTCCTCTACCGTATCTCCATGAGGGTCTACGAAACAGGCACCATCTCCCGCCAAGACATCAGAGATAAACATATTTTTAAATATGGTCGATTTCCCTGTTCCTGTTTTTCCTAATAGATAAAGGTGCCTTACCCTATCTCTTCTTTTAATGCCGAAATGTACCTTCAAATCACGATAATCTGTGGTTCCCAATACCGTAACATCTCCGTCACTTTCCCTTGGAAGGTTCATAGGTGGTTCTAATTTCCTAGATCTGCTCCAAGCTATATTTGGTGTTTCTACCGAGATATTTGGTAAATGGTACAAAGAGGCTAACTCTTCGATATTTAATATGTCCATTTCATTCCCTATGTCTCTTTTGATGTAGTTTTCGTATATTTCCTTCCCTGTCCCTGAGGGCTGAGCATATGTTAAATTATTCAAATGGGCAGTCGTAAACTGCTTGAAGCTTGCTACCACATCTCTCAGTAACTGCTCAGAACGCAATTTGCTCTCAGCTTTAGTAACTACTCTAATTTTAAATTCAAAACCAACTTTCAACATTTTTGTCTCTATTTCACTTAATTCTTCTTCCTGCCCAGGTAGTAATTTTACAATTTCTTTAGCTGTAGGTTTTGCGTTAGGGTCCGTTTGAAGTGCATCCCCTACCCCTTTAGCTAATTTTGAAACAAGCTCAGAAAATGACGGTCCACCTAAACTTTTCCCTTCCTTTATTGCAGTAATATACTCTTTTGACTTTTCTTGCCAAATATTTGAAATTGGTCTCACAATTACTTGTAGCCACACTTTTTCATATCTATTCAATTCGGACATTGCCCCAGTTATAGCTGCAAGAGGATCAACTTCAAAATTCCTAAATGTTTTAATCGGAAAAATTGAATCTTTCTCCATCTCAATTTCTCCACTAGTAACATATATTTCAACATCCTTCTCATCTTCCGACAATACGGTGTAATCTTTCACATATTCAATATCAGCATTTGGATATTGGGCGTAAATTTGACCTTCAATAAATCGGGAAAGGTGCTGTGGTGCAACTACAAGAAATCTGATTCCGTCTTTTTCTGTTGATATTACTTCAAAACTAATTACATCTGCCCCCCTTTTGTTTGAGCCTAAAACACCATGAATAGAGGCAAACATTTGCTCCGCTGCTAAAGAGGCTTTTTCATTCTCTCTTGGAACAAGTATTTGCATTATCAAAGGATTCCTAACATCATTGAAAATCTCCTCTTCCTCAGCTGTGTTTCGGAAAAAAAAGAAAATCATTGCTACAAAAAGCAATGCGGCTAATATTATTAAAAGAATTGCAAATTCCATATTAGTAAAATTGTAGATTAAAAATCAGTATTAAGCAAATAAATACTAGAAGATATACATCCTTTTAATATCTGCTCCTAAAATAATGACAATATCTCCCGTTGTCATAAATTCAGGTCTTCCCTCAACCACTTCAAATTCAACAGGAAGAATATCTTTAACAACATCAAAAGCTTTTGAAAATTTTTTTGAGTCTGACAAATATACCTTTGTCTTCTCCAAAAGGTCTGGAGCATTCCCATATCTAACAACGTCACAACAGGTGTTTACCACCTTCCTCCCCAAACTAGATGCAACACCAGTCAGCTCGCTACCATTGTATACCTCAATTCTTACTCTCTCGTTTTCAAGCACCCTATCTACCACTTTCGCCAAACAAGCCCTTAATTGGCTATCAAATTCTGGTGTATTTAAAACATTAATCTCTTCGCCCGTAACCAAACTACTTTTTGAATGGAACTTACTATCTTCTAAATCTAAAATTTCCCTAACAAATTTTTTATGACCTTTTGAAGCGCTTTCAATTTCTAATTTAATATCGAAAAATGGTATGTTAGAGTAGATTTTCCCATCTAATTCTGAGAGATTTCGAGCATTTGATATCATTTTTAGAATATTCATATTTCCATTTATTAACTCAATATTACTAAAGTCAGATTTTTCAATCTGAATATCCATTGCCTCAATACTCTCAGCAGAGAAGTAAATATATTTATCACTCTTAAAACCGAGTAGCTGATTTATTTGCCAAATTGCATACTCCACTCCTCGTCCTTTTTCTAAGAAATCTCCAGCATACCTAAATGAAGAAATTGGAATTTCATTTCCAAACTTCTCTTCTAAACCTGCATAGTAAAGTGTGGAGGGAATATATATTAATAATTCAGCTTTTTTATCCGAGTTCTCAAAGTAAACATATACATCAGTAATCTTTTTCTTGTCCCCACTGCCTTTCTCGATGATTATTAATGTTTTTTTTAACTCATCAGCTCTTTCGGAAAGAATATCCTTTTTTGTATTAAACTCTTCGGTAATATCCTTAGACTTAATCGAAAATACTACAAAAAGGAAGTACAGCAAATAGAGAAATAGAATCACAAGGAAAATGTAAAGGAGTATTTTCCCGACATTCTTACCATGTGTTTTTTTACTTTTTTTGTTTTCCTTTAATTTTCTTCTGGGCATGTTTGTAAATATTAAAAGTTTTTCTTTCACCCTCTTGATTTAGAATAGAGAGGAGGATAGACCTTAATTCTATAGTAAGAGGAACCCCTCCTTTACCCTTTTTTGTAGAATACAGTGTATCACCTATGATATTTATTCCCAAATATTCTAAAGTCGCTCTAATTTGGTGCATTCTACCTGTTTCTATATTAATCAAAAGCTCATTCATACTTAATGGCAAAATATTTGTACAAGAATATTTCCCACCGCCTTTAAGCGAAAAAGGCAAAAATATCATTTTCATTCTATTCACATTACTCCTTTTTATGTAGCCTTCAATTTTCTCCCATCTTTCATCAACTTTAAACTCGTTCTTCTCGAAATCCAACAAAATCTTCTCTACCCCATCTTCCATATTTCTGAGACCTATTTTGTCTTTCAAAACTGTAGGGAAATTATTGCTCTCTACTCTTGCGTAATAGACTTTTACAACATTATGCTCTGCAAATTGTTTTTGGTAATACTGTTGAGATTCAAGATTTTTTGAAAAAAGAATTAAACCCGAAACTCCCTTGTCTAAACGATGAACAATTCCACCCCTCTTGATTTTGGAATCATATTCTCCCTTTTCTTCAAGATATCCAACAACAAAATTTGAAAGAGTATCACTCGTGTTCCCTGAACCTGGATGAACTACTACACCAGCTTTTTTATTAAGAATCAAAATGTTTTCATCTTCATATATAATATCCAACTCCCCTTTCTGTCCAATTATTTTGAAAAGGTTGTTCTCTTCTTCAATTCTTTTTTTAAGCAATTCAATATCTATCTCTACTCTATCTTCATTTTTTAAACGATACGAGGGTTTAACATCTTTGTCATTCACAAAGACAAGTTTTTCCCAATACTTGTGTAAAAGAGACCTTGTAACAAGGTTAAATTCAGTTGTTTTAAGAAAGTTTGAAAGAAACAGGTCTGTTCTTTTATTCACAAATTCACTGGTTACAGTAATATTCATTTTTATCGAGGTAATCTTATTGGTTTCCTTATTGATGGCAAAGTAACCTGCCTGACTGATGATACTTTCTCGATGGTAACATTGTCTGCTTTTTTATGTTCAGAGATATTCATAACTATACCCATTAGATACCAAACAACTAAAGATGCAATTCCAATGATTGTGGGAATCTTAGGTGAAGAAGTAAAGTAAACGTAGCTGATAATTATAACTGCAACTAAGGCGAATATATTGTGAAGAATGAATCTCACGCTTTCTTTCTTTCTCCCTAAAGATATTTGAACTAAAAATTTTTGAAGGATTAAAAAAAGGATGAAGGGGATTAAAATCCACCATCCATGTTTAATCCACTCATCATTACTACTCTGTATCCCTACAAAGACATATATCAACCCTACCATCATCCAGTTTGTAAGGTATTGGGCCGAAAACATATCTGACCATTTCCACTTTTTCAAGAAAAGCACGATTACTGATTGAGAGAAAAGTACCCCAACAAAAGTAAAAAGGATATCTAGTTGACCGTCCCAAATTCTCAAAAAGCGCCAAGGAAGTAAACGGAACATAAAGATTTCGTTTCCATATCTCTCATAAGGAAGCCAATACCAAATATACTGAGAAAATTCAGTCCAATTAAGAATTACAAACATCGCCCTCCCAATTACGATTCCCAACAATATTGAGAGTATAAATGCATCGAATACAGATGAGTTATTCTTTCTACTTCGAGAAGATTCCTTCCAAAAAAGATACATTCCAAGAAAAAATATTATCAATAATCCTACAAATGGATTTACTTCTCTAATAATATTTACAATAGTTGAAATTGCTTGAGACACAGACTGCTTTATCTACTTAATTAAGTACTAAATAATAGCACAAATTACATATTACCTTCTCTTTTTGTTTTTCTTCTTTTTATTCTTCTTTATTTGTGCAAATTCTCTTCTACTCTCTTCTTGAATTTCTTGACTCTTCTCTTCGTTTGTTGTATTCGGATTTGTTTTCTTAAAAAACTTATTCAATAAAACGGTCTTTTTCTCATCATTTGTATCTTTCTTTGTTGCTTCTGCAAGATTTTTCTGAAAAATCATTTTAAAAAGATCTGTTATCTTGTCACCAATAGTTTCTGCAACACCCTTTCTAGCAATATACCTAACTCTGTTTGATTCTACCACTCCTGCAGCTTCTTGTTTTGATGCTTGAATTTGCTCTTCCATTACTTCTTTTGTTGGGAGTTCTTCATTAACAACCTGAGATTTTTCTCTCATTCGGTTTCCACATGATGGACAGTATCTATACTGTTTGTCCATTTCAACTCCACACTGAGAACATTTAACCTTTAGAACATATCTACAGTTTGGACAATACGTAAAGCCAGGAAATAACTGAGTCCCACATTTTGGACAATCTCCTAACTCTGCTGTTTCATACTTCAGATATCTTCTTTCTAAATCAGCCCAGTAAATTTCCTGAATTGTTTGACTTGGACGTATAAGCATGTATATGATTAATCCTACTACAAAAAACAGTGCAACCAATATCAGATATGCAATCCTAACACCTTTCTTTGTTGTTCTCTCACCTGAATCTAACCATACCCAATACAATACAACTATCCAAAATGCTCCCAATGCAATTCCAAACAATGTCCATACAAAATTAAAATCTATATTACTGAGACCCTCAAAAAAATCTAAAACGAAATTTTCCATATATTCTCTACTTAATTAAAAATGTGGTCGAGAAGGGAATCGAACCCTTATGCTATTGCTAGCACGGGATTTTGAGTCCCGCGTGTCTGCCAGTTCCACCACTCGACCGTATGCGAATTATATTACAAAATAGCCATTTTGTGAAGATTCTTACTAGAGCCTGGTTCTTGGATTATTTATTACTCTTGTACAAATTTCTGAAACTTGCTATCTCTGGAATAAATGCCAATCTAAT
>CAZGKK010000008.1:0-21787 GCA_964526165.1 uncultured Candidatus Saccharibacteria bacterium
GTCTTAATATCGTTCTCCTTTAAAGTTTTAAGTGCTGCAAAAAGGTTCATCTCTACAAGAGGTACTCTTTCAGCGGCTCCCATTGATATTCTAATAGTCTCATCAGATATTAAGCTTTTCTTTTGGGGATTTACGATTATGCCATTTACACCCACAGCAAAAGCAGTTCTCATTATGGCAGCTACATTCTGTGCATATTTAATATTATCCATTACTAGAAAGAAAGGTTGTTTCTTCTCTTTATAAATAGTCTCAAGCAACTCATTGAGCTTCCAACTGTTTTGTGAATACATAACACCTATGAGACTCTCAGAAGATGATGACCTTAATCTCCTATTTATTGCCCTTTTGGACACTTTCATTATCGGAACTTTTAGTTGACCTGCTAGTCGATATATTTCTTTACTTTTCTCGTCTTTGAAAGCTCCTCCAGCAGCGTAAATAGTTTCAAACTTTCTGCCTTCTTTTAAAAGCTCTAACAAAGCGTTCTTACTCTCAATCTGTATGAATTTGGATCTAGCCATAGTTGTATGACTATTCTACCACATCAACGAAGTATCTTCCCCTCTTAAAACCACTCATTCTCCTAAATTTTACTGTACCATCAGTTTTAGCATGAATAGTATATGTCTTACTCATGTATGCATTGTTTCCAGGATGATAAATTGAACCATTTTGCTTGATTATAATATTTCCAGCCCTTACAACTTCACCTGCAAATTTTTTAACACCCAACCTTTTTCCAGCTACATTGCCATGATTCGATGTTGTACTCCCAGCCGCTACGTGTGACATTTCATCAATCTTTCAATTTATATATTAATACTAGGACCTTTCTAGTATAAAAATGTTCCTGGTAATGATACTATTTTTTCTCGCCCACTTCAAGTCCCTACCTTTAACATAATCTCCATTTTTTATTATCCATCTTTTACTCACCAATTCTCTTATTCCAAAGGTCAACCAACCATTATTTGTTTTGTAGGAAGGTATAATCATCACAACCTTTATATGCCTCTTTTCAAGCTTGTTGTCAATTAAATCAAAAAGTTTGAAATAAAGCTTTTTAACATCCTCAAGTAATTCATCTGCTTTCTTTTGTGTTAATAATGTAGTTTGAGGAGGACCCATATATGGCTCACAGACTATAGCGGAGAGATTCGTATTTTTTAATTTCTTTATAACATTCTTGTCCGGTTTCATCACATCAAAACGAAAAGATTCATAAAGCGTATCTAAGGAGTAACCCTCTTTACTAAGCCATAAGATATTAGCTTCAGTCGTATTTACCGCCTTAGGATTAATGTCCGATGCCAATATGTTAAAACCGAGCATGGATGCCTCCATAGGAATAGTACCAGAGCCACAGAAGGGATCCCAAAGAATTCCAGAATTCAAAGCTGTGAAATTAACCATCATCCTTGCGAGTTTTGGTGGTAATGTGCCTACGTCAGTGTCAGTCTCAGGTTTGTCCATATCCCTTCTTACAAAACCTTCTAAATCTTGCACCCGCATTGTTTTCCCATATATTTCACTCCCAGAATTTCGAATAATGACAAGTTCAAATCCCTTCTGAAGAATTTGATTGTTTATTACTTGTGCGGCATTTAATGCAGTATCTCTTCCTTGGGGAAGAATAAATCGTGAAGAAAGGGATTGATTCTTTAACTCTTTCTTAATTGAATTAGCTAATTTTTTAACAAAACCAGAATCTTGTTTTACAAAACCAGACAAAATGCTAATCCCAAAAACGACTTTCCCACTTTCTTTATTTTCTTCCTCAGGTTGTGTGTAAAAATTATCCAAATCGTCTACTAAATACCCTACTCTTTTGAAACCGCCTAATCTATCAAAGATATTTAAAATGAAGGAGTCTTGTATTTTTTCATTCTTAACTGTGAAAATATTTTCTCCTAATCTAGTAACTAACGATTTTGGAAATTCAAAAGATTCAAGAACTGTTATTAATTCAACATATGATAGTTCTGGAAAAGCACCAGCTTCAAAGAAATATTGTTTGGACATTTTATTAAAGACTCTTAACTATTACCTTCGTAATACTCTCTCTGAATCCGTAATTTCTTCTATGTCTTGATTTGGCACTGTAAGTAAAACCTTCTTGTTTAGGGCCTTTTTTCTGAGAGGTAATTTCAAGTTTAACTGAAGCGTCTTTGATATATGGTTTGCCAATTTTTGTATCTTTACCGTCAGAGATTAATAAGACCTCTTTAATTTCTACTAAATCCCCTTTTTTACCTTCTATCTTTTTAACTTCATACTCTTTTCCTTCAAAGACTTTCATCTGAACTCCAGAAATGGAGATTACTGCAAATTTAGGTGTTTCTGCTTTCTTTACAACCTCTTTTACAGGTTTTTTAACGGCAACTACCTTCTTTGAAGATGTTTTAACAGTTTTTTTTGGTTTTGTTTCTTTAACTACTGCCATAGGTATGGATTTTATGTTATTAAAGGAAAAAAGTCAACAAACAATCTTAACAACTGCTAGTAGGCCTATAGCCTGGCGTGTCTTGGCTATTTATGATAGAATTTCACTGATATCAGTAGATTTCGATCTTCTGTTATTGAACCTTAACAACCTTACAAAAATCAATACCCCTGAAGGAGGAAAAATGTTCTTTACAATTCTAAAATACTTATTTATTGCTACTAACATCTCTCTACTTGCGATTTCCGCTTATGTAGACAGAACTTGGACACTTAGATACAAGAAAATTAATTGGAAAATTATTCCTTTAAACATTCTAGTATTATTTATTGTGTTATTCTCTACATATTTTCTGCTAACAAATTACCCCGAGGTAATGGGCTTTGGGCTAGCAAGAATACTACAATTAATTTTTAAAGAAAGTGCTGACCAAATACCCGCAATAAATATCAACCTTATAGGTGTCGATATAAAATATGTCGGAATAGTTATCTGTTTATTGCTTATGACAGCACTTCCACATGCAGCTGAAGTAGAAGAAAAATGGTTTCGATTGGGGACAAAGAACTGGAAAGATGGAATATTAAAAAGTTTACTTTTCGGTTTATTTCACTTAATCGCTTTTGTTCCTCTTGGAGCTGCTTTAAGTTTGTCCCTTGCTGGACTCTTCTTCACTTTCCTTTATTTCAAAGGAGGAACTGAACTAAGTTCACAAGGTCATTTTCAACATAACCTAATATTGGTTACCATATTGCTAGTATTTACTATTATCAATACATTCTCATAGAAAAGCATTTTTGTAAGGTAAAAAGAAGAAACCTAGGATCAGAATGAATTTTAATTGTTGCATAGCAACTATTATTTTCTTCATTCTTAGGTTTCTTCTAATCTTCATAAATATCAATAATCTCTACTTTTTTCGTTCTTAACTTTTGGCTATTTCTTAAATATATATTATGAACTAGTCCTAAGCACATGAATGTTACTACTGTAATGGTACCTCCAGCACTCATTAGGGGTAAAGGGATTCCAGTTGCAGGTAAACTCCCAGTATTAGTACCAATATTTATAAAAACTTCTAAAAGCAGCTTAATCCCTACTCCAATGCTTAGCATTGAATAAAGTGTCTCCTCTTTACAATTCAATGCAGTAATAAAGCAATAGGCAATTATGAAACCGTATAAAAACAGTAGAAACAGACTACCTATTAATCCAAATTCTTCTGCAAATGAAGCAAAAATGAAATCGGTTCTAAATTCTGGTAGGAAATTTCTTTTACTTTGAGTGCCATTCCCAAACCCTTTTCCTAAAATTCGTCCTGAACCAATAGCAATTTTGGATTGATTTACATTAAACACTTGGTCTGATGATGTCTCTTCTGGATTAATAAAGGCAATAATTCTATCTTTTTGATAGTCTTTAAGTACATTACTCCAGGTGACTGTAGAAAGACCCCCAATAACTACCCCTATTAGTAAAGAAATAATAATAAATGATTTCCAATTTCTTTTTGCATTGTAACCAAAAACGGCCATTACTAATGCCGGAATGAAAAGAAGAAACCAAAGGTAGTTCCCAGTAATAGAGGAGAAAAGAAAAGCACCAATTGTAGAAAAAATAATGGATAAAATAACACCGTTTCTAAGAGGTTCACTTAAACCTGTGAAGACCAAAAGAAACCATATAGCAATTGTTAAAATCATCATACTCCCACTTGGCTGAAGGTAGATTAAAACGACAATAGGAAGGAGAGACAGAAAGGATATTAAAAGAAGTAACCATTCGTTGTACTTTTGCTTGAACGAAAAAATTACTGAAGTAAGAATAATAACTATAAATTTGGCAATTTCAGAGGGTTGAATTTGAGTCCCTCCTATTACAATCCATCGTTTTACACCTTTAATTACAGGTCCAAAAAGTAACGTGACAACTAAAAGCAATATGGTTAGAAAATACAAAGCAAGAGGTAATTGCCAATGTTTTAAGTAGGATATTTCAAAATAGCTAAAAAGAAAGAAAAGAACTAAGCCAATACCAGTAAAGATAATCTGTTTAGTTAATATCTCAGTATCACCCAATCCACCAGTCGGGAGAATAAGGGTAGAATAGAGAGTCATTAATCCAACAATTATCAAAAGCGTAAGAGGAATAATCAAAAGAAATGATAAATACGTCCTTCTAATTGAGGTGCTCTTCTGGATATTCATATTGAATTATATCAAACAAATTTTTACCTCTTTCGCATAAATGCTGGTACATCAAGAGGATCATCTGCTTGCATGTCAGGTGTAGTTGGCTCAGCCGTCTCTGGTTCTATATTTTCCTCTATTGCCTCTTCCTTCTCATTCTCAAATGAATCTAATTCTTCGTCTGGTGATTCGGGGCTTTCGAATCCGAAAGTTCGTATAGTACTTACTGGTTTGCTTACGACCTCTTCTTTCTGCTGATTTCTAAAGACTTGTCTTGTTTCATCGAATCCAGTTGCAACTATTGTAATTACCAAATCATCTCCAGCATCGGGATTAACTTGAGCTCCAAATTTAATATTTGCTGATGGATCAACAGCCTCTTTGATTAAGTCAGAAACCTGACTTACTTCTGCCAAAGTTAAGTCCGAAGCTACAATGTTATACAAAACACCTGTTGCGCCCTCTATTGACATATCTAGTAAAGGACTTGTTGTCGCAGCTCTCGCAGCTTCTTCTGCTCGATTCTCTCCGGAAGCACGTCCAATACCCATCAAAGCAGTTCCAGCATCCTTCATAACAGTTTTTGCATCATTGAAGTCAGCATTAACATAGCCTGTTTCACTTATCAAACTTGAAATACTTTTTACTCCTTCCGCCAATACAGAATCTACTTTTTTCATGGCATCAATAAAGGAGAGCTTTTCACTTTCATTTACAATCTCAAGAAGTCTTTGATTTGGGACAACAATTAGTGTATCAACTTTATCTCTTAAATTTGCAATTCCCTCTTCTGCAATGTCTTTTCTTTTCTGGCCTTCAAAATCAAATGGTTTTGTTACCACGGCAACCGTTAAAGCTCCCATATTCCTAGCAACACCTGCAACAATTGGTGCGGCCCCTGTCCCTGTTCCTCCACCCATTCCAGCAGTGACAAAAACCATATTTGCTCCTTCAAGCATCTCCTGTATTTGATCTAAACTCTCTTCGGCAGCTTGCGCACCTAACTCAGAATTTCCACCAACACCCAAACCTCTTGTTAACTCTTCTCCTAATTGTAGTGTAACTGGGGCCTGAGAAAGTTTAAGTGATTGTGCATCCGTATTAAATGCCATAAAATCAACACCCTGAATGTCATAATCTGTAATCATTGTATTGATTGCATTACAACCACCACCACCGACTCCAATAACCTTTATTTTTGCTACTGGGTCTACATTTGTTGTAATTAATGGCATAGTATCGACTCTTAATTAAAATTATTTATGGCAGTAAAGATTTAAACCATTCTCCTATTTTACCAAAAAATCCTTTAACATCAACCTTGCTTTTTTCACCTGTTGTACTTATTTCTCCATCATCATCCAAAGCATGTTTAATCAAACCTTGAACACAAGCAAATGAAGGGTCTGATATCTCCTCAGTCATACCTGTCAAACCGGAAGGGTAGCCTACCCTAGCAGCAACACCGACAAGTGATTGAGTGAATTTTGTAATATCTCGTAAAAGGCTTGTTCCACCAGTCAAGACTACACCTGCTGGCATAGCAATATCGTAACCAGATTTGCCAATATTTTCTTTAGCCATTTGAAAAATCTCTTCACATCTTGCACTCACAATTTTTTCTAACATATTCTTTGAAACTGTTTTGTCTATTCCAATTGCATTGAGATCTAACTCTTCTTCTTTCTTTTTCTTAGGTTTCTCAACTTCGGGTCTTCTTAAGATTGTAGGGATATTTTTGATTTCTTTTACCTTACTTCCATCATATTTAACATCGAAGAGAGTGTTCATATTTATTTTGATCTTTTCAGCTTCTTCAAGGGAAACTTGTAATCCTATTGCAATATCACTAGTAATACTACTTCCTCCAAGTGGAATACATCCGCTATATACTATTGAACCTTCTTGGAAGATGGTAATGCCGGTGGTTCCAGATCCAATATCAAGTAATGTAACACCTAATTCTTTTTCTGTATCGGTTAATACTGCAAGAGATGAAGCCCATGCGGTAAAAATTACATCAAAAACAGAAGCTCCAACTTGCTCAACACATTTCTTAATGTTTTGCCAATATGAATTTGGGGCTGTGATTATGTGAGTTTCAACTTCTAGCCTTCCCCCACTCATACCTATTGGATATTTTATTCCACCCTGACTGTCAACAACAAATTCTCTAGGAATAATATGAATCGGATTTAAATTATCAGGTAAAGAAAGCGTCCTAGCATTCTCAATAGCCCTGTATGAATCATCAATTGTAATTTCACTTCCAGCAACAGCAACAACCCCTTTGTTGTTCAAACTTGTTACCTGTTCACCGTTGATTGAAACATAGACATCAGAAACTGTTACTCCAGCCATTCTTTCCGCTGCAGTAACACTCTCTAATATTGCACTTGTTGCATCATCAATATTAACTACCACACCTTTCTTGATTCCTTTACTCGGATGTGCACAGACACCAATTACTGTTGGACTCTTACCATCCTCTACTGAAGTAATTAGGGTTGTTATCTTAGAGCTACCAACATCAATTGCTGTAATTATTCTGCGTGCCATATTATTTTGACAGTTATTTTACTTAATTTATTATACAAAAGATGTAGTTTGTAAACATCAGTATTATTAATATAATCAAAATTGTATAGATTATCAAGACCAATTTCAATTCTTTAAAACAGGCCTCTCAAACCTTACATCAATAATACTGTATTGTATGGTATCTTGTCTAACTTTTCCTAATGTTACAAATAGTCTCGAAAGTTGTACTAAGATATCTTCTGAAAGTGCAAATCTATAAATTCTACTTTCTTCATCTAAAACATCTAATACTCCATCTTTAACATACATCTCTAAAACCTTTGGTCCAAAAGACTCAACAATATACACAATCTTACTAAATGAATCCATAAGTAACAGAGATCTTTTCCCCATCTCAACATCTGAGAGATTTACCTCACTTGACTCAAAGTAAATATAATTTGATTTTTTTGATTCTTCCTTACAACAAATATTTTTGCTCTCAATATCAGCACAAAGCTCTTCCAAAAATATTCCCTCAATTGAAAGCAATGAGCACTTTTCGCCTTCGGTGAAAGATACTATTCTGGGTTCATAAATTTCTAAAACAATATTAATTCTATTAGGAAGAATTTTTGAGATATTTGCTTGTTTAACATAAGAAATATTTCGTATTAAATTTTCAGAAAGTTTCCCAGAATATACTAAAAAAAAGTTTTTACCTTTGACATTATTTTCTAAATATTTATTAACAAGTTGAGAAATTTTATCATCAACTAGGGTTCCCTCTAAATCATATAGCGAGAATCTTTTTATATTCCATAATCCAAAGAGTGTTGTTAGAATAAATATAGAAGTTATGATTGTCAGTGGCAATCTTCTCCTGAGGAACACAATAGGTCTAAATCTTGATATTCTTTCTAAAAACCATTTTTTAGGATTTTTTTTAACGACTTGATTCCTTGAGATTGATGTATTCATATATCATCTATATTACCACATCCTTTAGGATAGGAAATAACAATTCTAAATAGTTGTGATATGATATAACTTGTGATTTCAGACATACTAACTAAAGCTACTATCTGGATGGGAAGACTTGGTTATCCAGGAGTATTCATATCTGCTATCGGTGTCCTCCCTGCTGAATTGGTAATCACTATGGTTGCAGCTTCAAAACCAGATGAGATTATCCCAATAGCTCTTGTTGCAGCCTTCGGAGAAGTTTTAGGAGCCCTATGGACATACGGTATCGGATATTACTTCAGAGATAAGGATGTACTAGCCTTTCTAGCAGGAAAAGGACAATTTTTAAGGATTTCGGAAAATGCTTTCAAGAAAAGTCACAACTTTGTTAAAAAACAGGGTTTCTTGTATATATTTTTAACTAGATTTACCCCTGGGTTAAGAGTCGCTGTACTTCTAGTTGCAGGGTATTTGAAATACAGCCTTCTTATGTCATGTATTGCCGTATTCTTTGGCACATTTATCTATGCTTACGGTTTTGCCTATATAGGATCTGAAATCGGTTTTAACTGGGAACAAATCAAAAAAATAATGGATATGATTAATGGAGCACTAACAATAATAACTCTCTTAGCGATTGGTTATGCAGGATTCAAAAATAGAAAGAAATTGTCTGCCTTATTTACAAAAATCACTGAGACCAAGTAGTTGTTCTACTGTGTGAACTCCATTAGAAAACCTGCATATTTTGTCTTCTTAATATTTTCTTCCGTACTTTGGTACGATTGTATTAGCCATTTTTCTCCAACCTTTTGTACTATAATTGAAAAATTTTTAGGAAGTGGACTCTTGTACTCCGGTTCTTCAGGTCCGCCAAAGTAAGCCCTCGACTCTTCCACAAGGACATAACAGTTTAATGTTCCCTCTACTATGGCAGGGTTTCCAACTATCACATAGCCGTCAGTTCGATAATTTGTAGAAACATTGTTGTAAAGTCTTGGAGGAAGATTAGAATCAGAACCATCTAAGTTAGAGAGTTCGTCTCTTTCTTCTTTGACTTCAGGCTCAGTAAACAAAGATAGAACTGCGTTTGCATCTTTTTCCTTTTGTGCATCTTCAAACATTTTAATTAGATCCAAGATCTCTTTTTGTTCAGATTCACACATATTTGCTGCTTTTTTAACCTCTTCTTTAGGGGCATTTCCATTTTCATCTACGACAACTAAACCGTTTCCCTCATCATTTTCAGTCTTCTTTGTTGAATTAAAAAGACCATCTTCATCAAAAAGATATTTTTTACCAAAAAAGAACCCAGCTGCAACTAACAGTATAACAGGAATGAGAATGGCAATTAGGGGGAATTTCTTCTTTTTTGCTGTTTCTTCAATTGTTGCGAAATTGTTCTCAACTACTGGTTGTTCGGAATTTAGTTGTTGTGTTAGGGGATCTTGGGTTGGTACAGCCAGCTGTTCAGGAGCAGGTTGAGAAAAAACAGGGGGTTGCTCTACTACTGGAGGCTGTGGAGAAATTACTGGTTGTTCCATAAGGGGGTCAGGAGAAACAGGTGGTTGTTCTACAGGTGATTGTGAATTAATGACAGGTTGCTCAACTACTGGCGATTCCATTGCAGGTTGAGAAAAAATTGGAGGCTGCGGATTAATGACAGGTTGCTCAACTACTGGTTGAGAAGGTTCTGTCGGTTGTGGGGTACTTACAGGCGGTACATTTATCTCAGGAGAATAGACATTTTGTGTATGTCCAAATGTGTTTTTTGAATCATCCATGGCAGTTTTAATGAATAATCATATTAATTATTAAAATATACACGGATATTGAAGATATGTAAATGGGAAAAAGGAATGGAGCGAGAGACGGGGGTCGAACCCGCGACCTACACATTGGCAATGTGTCGTTCTAGCCAACTGAACTACTCTCGCATATGCCGAGACCCAGATTCGGACTGGGGACCCTCTGTTCTTCAGACAGATGCTCTACCAACTGAGCTATCTCGGCATACAGGAAAATGATATCAAATATCAATCCCATTATCAACTAAAAGCTTTAGGAACTTCTTCTTAAAATCTCCTTTACTATTTACATTAATAAGGGTTTTAGAAACCTCTCGATAATCCCAATCAGTATCCAAAAACTTATCATAGGCAATTTTGAAATCTTCTAAAGTCCTCTTTTTTACTAAAACACCATTTTTATCTTCTTGTACAGTATCAAGCACACCACCTTGAGCATATGCCAGCACAGGAGTACCACAACTAATTGCTTCAACTGGAAAGATACCATACTCTTCAACCCCCATCAAAATATACCCCTTTGCTTTAGAAAAAATCTCATATTTCTTCTCTTCTGAAACCCAAGAAAGAAATTGAATATTTTTGCAATCCCTGTACTCCCTCTTAAATTTATTCATCATTCCCCCACTCCCAATTATCTTTAAATCAAACCCAATCCACTTCGCACATTCCAGAAGAAATTCTCCACCCTTATTAGGTTCAAAAGGAGCTCCTGCTACAAAATATTCTTTTTTTTCTATACAAATATCTCCACTGTATATATTCACTGGTGGAAATATTACACTATCAACCTTCCTTCTCCAGTATTTCCAAATTCTCTCAGCTGAAAAATTAGAATTTGCAATGAGAACATCCGGCCTACTACTCGCAAAGACATCCCAAATTCTTAAGTAATGTGCTACTTGTCTGTAAAGAAATTGGGGGAATTTATTCTTAAAGTAAAGATCATACATATCCCAAATGTACCTCATAGGGGTATTTACATATGCAATATGAAGTGAACCTAGAGATGTTATTACTCCATGAGACACAGCCCATGAAGAAGAAATTATAATATCGTAATCGGTAAGTTGAAATCTCTCTATATGAAAGGGCCAAAATGGGAGTGTGAATCTATATGTTTTCTTCAGAAATGGAATTTTGTTCAAACCTGAAGTATATATTTTGTGTGAGAGAATTGCATCGGAGAGATTTTTTCCCCTTTCTTTTTTTGAAGAGGTAAAAAGAGTAAAAATATCTGCTTGTGGAAAAAGTTCAGCCAATGCCTCTAGCACTTTTGCACCACCAGCCATTTTGAAGAGAGAATCGGTCACCAAAGCTACTTTTAGATTACTTTTTTTCATCATCACCAATGATTACTACAGTACCCTTCCCCTTTCTGTAAAAGCCAGGTCGAGTAAAAATCATAAAGCCACCAAACAGAGAAAGAACGACTCCTGCAACGATTAGGTATTTCGCATCAAAGACACCTGTTTCAGGTTGTTTAACTACTGTTCCGCTACCGATTTGGAAAGTCGCCATTTGTGGTCTATTAGTAAGGATATCAATAGAGGGACTATTATTCGATTTAATCTCGGTAACAAATACACCGTTAGAGCTATCAAATTCCCAATCAAGATATGTTGTCTTGTCTCTTAATACTTCAAATGTTAATCTTGCAATAATATCTGGCTCTCCTCCAGTAATATACGGTTGCTCTGTTCCCTCTTGGGTAAAACCTCCCAACATTATCACTCCATTGTCATTGTCTAAGCTAGATTCCTCCTCAGGCCAAGTCTCAAAAAGAGTACTATTTCTTTCAGCTTTAGTTAACTGTAAAACAGTTGGATCAAAAAGGACAACGAATTTTGCAGAAAGGGCTTCTTGACCATCAGTATCAATCAGAACATCAACTGAAAACCCTTTTGATTTGTCTACTATGATTCCACCTTCTGGATAAAATGAGAATGATGGCCCAGCAGCAAAAAGTTTAGCTGAAGAAAGAAAAAGAAAGAAAGAGACTAGTAAGATTGTAATTAATTTTTTGACTATCATCTTACATAATACTATCATAAACCTATGGAAACATTAAAGCTTCTAATTATTAGTATTATACAAGGTATAACAGAATTACTCCCTATTTCAAGTTCTGCCCATATTTTACTTTTGGGAGATATATTAAAGATAGACATACCTTCAACCTTACTCGTTACTTTTCATCTAGGTACTACTTTGGCAATCTTAATTTTCTTTAGGGAAAAAATATTTAAGGACTTTTTTACTAAGAAAAAATTTCTCTTCTTCTCCAAATTAATAGTTGCAAGTATTCCTGCAGGAATCACTGGTTTGCTCTTTGAGAATATTATTTCTTCCAAATTACACTCCGAATGGATTTTTGCCATATCCTTAATCTTTTGGGGTATTGTTATGATTTTTGTTGAGAGAAAATATACAAAAAACGAGTCTAATAAGATGGAAGATTTTGAAAAAGTATCTTGGAAACAGGCAGTTCTAATTGGATTCTCACAAGTAATTGCACTAATTCCGGGAACTTCTAGATCAGGAATAACTACTTTAACGGGAATATTGTTAGGTTTGAAAAAGTACACTGCATTCGAATTTTCTTTTTTTCTAAGTATTCCAATTCTCTCAGGAACTTTTTGCTGGCTATTAATCAAGAATCACTCTGATGGCTCACTAATGGAAATAACAGAAGAACCACTACTGCTCAATTTGTTTGTTATTCTTTTTGTTACATTTTTAGTTGGGTTTTTTACCTTACAGATATTAAAAAAGATTCAAAAAGAAAACTGGCTTACATTCTTTGGAATTTACAGAATTGTATTGGGAATATTAATAATTCTAAGCTTCTACCTATAACACAGACCTCAAATCTACTCCTGTCATGTTTGAAGGTATATCCATGCCTAGCAATCCCAACACTGTGGGAGCAACATCTGCAAGAATTCCGGTTTCCCTAGCCTTTGGACCGGTTCCGATTTTAAGTTGTGGCACTCCCTGTTGAGGAGTAATCTCTCTCATTGTGTTTGCTACAATTAAGGGTACAGGACTGTTTGTATGTGCAATATCTATTTCTTTTGTTACTCGATTAATCATGGTCTCACAATTTCCATGGTCGGCGGTGACAATCAATGAACCACCTGCTTCAATAGTGGCTTTCCCTATTTCTGCACAAAGTTGATCCACAATTTCATTTCCTCGAACAGTAGCTTTGAAATTACCTGTATGACCTAACATGTCAGGATTTGCAAAGTTGATAAGGATGAAATCAACTGGGTTAGTATCTATTTTCTTAATTCTGTTGATTACCTCTTCCTTGATAATGGGTGAACTCATTTCAGGCACAGATGCGTAATTGTCTACTCTTTGGGATGGAATATTAAAGAACTCTTCTCCTTCATGCGGGAGCTCAATACCACCATTGAAAAAGTATGTAACATGCATATTCTTCTCGGTTTCAGAGATATGCAACTGCTTTTTCCCGTTATCCGATAGATATTCTGACAATGATTTTTTAATACCTATTGGCGGAAATATTACATTTGCGGGTAGATTCTCTTCATAACCTGTCATCGTTGCGAAGTATAGATTTTGAGGATAGTTTCTTCTTGAAAAATGATTGAAGTCTTTTAATACAAAAGCCTTTGTGAGTTGTCTTGACCTATCTTCTCTAAAATTCCAAAAGAGAATAGCGTCGTTGTTTCTTACTTGACCAATTGGCCTTGAGTTCTGATCGACTCTAATTCTGGGTTTAAAGAATTGATCATCTTCCCCCTTGTTGTAAGCTCTTTGAATTACTTCGATAGGGTCAGTAAAAGTTTCATCAGAGATGCCTGCCATAACGTCGTAAGCCAGTTTTGTTCTTTCCCATCGACTGTCTCTATCCATTCCGTAGAACCTACCCATGATTGAAGCAATTTTCCCGACTCCTAATTCCTTAATTTTTGCCTGAAGCTTGTTAAGGTAAAGATAGCCCTCCTTTGGAGGAGTGTCTCTACCATCCAACATAACATGAATATATGGATCAATATCATTCGCGGCACACAACTCAAGTAAAGAGAAAAGATGTTTAATATGACCATGAACTCCCGCCGGACTTAGTACTCCTGTAAGATGTAATCTTCCTCTGTTTTTTCTTAAAAAAGAGAACATCTGCTTTATCACTGGATTGTTGTCTAGTTCTTTTCCACTAATTGCATCATTAATTCTTGGAAGGGTCTGATATACAACCTGCCCTGCTCCAAGATTAAGATGCCCAACCTCAGAGTTTCCTGCATATTCACCAGGAAGCCCTACATGAGTCCCTGAGGCATGAATCAGGGTAGATCTTCCATGTGTCCATATTGTATCAAGAAAAGGTGTCTTCGCCGCGATTACTGCATTCCCTTCACTGTCAGGATGTACTCCAAAACCATCAAGGACTATCAAAGTAACAAATCTCCGAACATCTACAATACTGTTTGAACCATTGTTTTCCATACTGTTTTCCAAGATCTCAGAGTTACTTTTGTTTTGATCATTTTTGCCAAACATGTTGATTTTTACTAATATTCTAGATATATGTGTCTGAGTTCAATATAATATACACTAATGACAAATTTAAGTAAAAGACAAATAGATGACCTTGAGAAAGATTCAAATGATATAGCGAATTCGTTGGATTTAGATTCCCTTAAGGCTCAACTCTTTGAACTAGAAAAGGAGAGCATTGAGGAAGGCTTTTGGGAAAATACAAATCTAGCAAAAACTACAATGAATAAGCTCTCATTCCTTAGAGAGACCATAGATACCGTAGAATATCTTAAAAGGGATATAGCTTCGCTTTCTGAACTTTTTAATTCAATTAAAAAAGAGTCCGAACAAGATCAACTCATTGATGATTACGAGAAGCTTAGAAAGGACTTAGATGCATTTCTTCTTCGAAGGTTTCTTTCAGGCGAATATGACTCTTACCCAGCAGTTCTAACAATATATGCTGGACAAGGAGGGACGGAAGCGAACGATTGGGCATCAATGCTTTTTAGGATGTATACAATGTATTTTGACAAGAAGGGGTGGAAATATTCAATTACCGATATATTAAAGGGTGGAGAAACAGGAATTTCTACTGTAACCATTGAGATAGAAACAGCTCTCTCTTTTGGGATACTCAAGAAAGAACATGGAGTACACAGATTAGTTAGGATCTCTCCTTTTAATTCTCAAGGCTTAAGACAAACTACCTTTGCAGGAGTAGAAGTTATTCCCCTTTTTGAGGAGAGTGATGAGAAAATTGTAATTCCTGAAAAAGATATTGATTTCAAGGCAGTAAAGTCAGGGGGACCAGGGGGACAAAATGTTAACAAAACATCTTCTGCAGTACAAATCACCCATATTCCCACAGGGATAACCATTAGTAGCTCTACTCAACGCAATCAAGCTCAGAATAGAGAAAATGCAATGAAGATTCTTAAAGGAAAGCTTTGGCGAATTAAGGAGGAACAACATTTGAAGGAAGTTTCTGATATTAAGGGTGAGTACAAGGTAGCTGGCTGGGGAAATCAAATACGAAATTATGTACTTCATCCCTACAAGATGGTTAAAGATTTAAGAACTAATATTGAAACCAGTAATCCCGAATCCGTATTGGATGGTGATTTAGATGAATTTCTTGAAGCTGAAATCCGAATGAAGTAATATATATGGTAAAATAAATGAATATGGAAACTGCCATGCTTTTGTTTGATAAAGTAACAAAAAAATATACGAATGAGATTATAGCTCTTGAGGATGTTACATTCTCAATTAATTCAGGTGAATTTTCATTTCTTGTCGGTCCTTCTGGTGCTGGGAAAACAACACTCATGAGACTTCTAATTAGAGAAGAGCTCCCAACTTCAGGTAGCATAGTTTTTGACAAGATTGATGTCCCAAAACTTCCAATTAAACTACTCCCCCAATATAGGCAGAGATTAGGAATTGTATTTCAAGATCTACGGCTTTTAGAAAGTAAAACTCTAGAAGAGAATATTGAATTTTCGCTTGATATCCTTGGCAAAAACGAGAAAGAGATAAAAGAAACAACAGAATATTTGTTAGAGTTGGTTAAGTTACAAGATAGAAGGAAACTTTTCCCAGTACAACTCTCTGGTGGAGAACAACAAAGAGGAGCAATTGCTAGGGCCTTAGCTAACAATCCTGACCTTTTAGTAGCTGATGAGCCTACTGGTAATCTAGATCCTGAAAGTTCATTTCAGGTATTAGATATCCTTAATAGTATTAATAGAGGTGGTACAACAATTCTTGTCATTACCCATGACAGGGAGATAGTTAACAAGATGAAAACTCGAGTTATTCGTATGGATTCAGGAAAAATAATATCTGATACAAAAGGCGATTACGACACTTTGGTTAAACCTTCTAAAGAAGCTTCAAAAATTGATACAAACATTAAGATTGGAGATGAGGCAAATTCAGAATTCGAAGAAAAAAAGAAAGAAGAAGTAGTTGAACCAACATATGACGAAGTGATGAACAAATTAGACAAAAAAACTCTTAAGAAACTCCTCGATGCTAAGATATTTTCCATGGAATTAATTCTCAACCTAACAGAAGATGATTTAGAACATCTTAAAATTGTGAAGAAGGAAAAGAAAAAGCTTGAAAATTTTCTAAAAGAGTATTTAAATAGTAATAAGACAAAAAAAGATGCCAAAGAATAAACTTGTTGATACAACTAAAAAAAATATTAAAAGAAACAAATTTCTTTCCTTGTCTACAATATTAGTTGCTTCCATTGTATTAGTTATTTCCTCCTTTTTTATTAGTATAGGGATTCTTTCTCAGAAAGCTATCAAATACTATGAAAAGAAAGCCCAAGTAATTGTATTTTTTAAAAGAGATACAAAAGAGGCAGATATTATGAAGCTAAAAGAGCTTTTCAATGATTCTCTCTTAGTTGAAAGCATTGATTACATATCACAGGAAAAAGCATTGGCAATATACAAAGAAGATTTCTCAGATAATCCAGACTTACTCGCCACTGTTACTGCAGATTCTCTCCCACCAAGTCTAGAGATACGGGCAAAAGACGTTGACTCGCTTTTGACATTGATTGAGAGAATAAATAAAGAAAGAGAAACAAACTCCTCTATTGACGAGGTCATGTATTTTAAAGATGTTGTGAACAATCTAAGATCCCTTTCAAATACTATTCGTATTGCATCCATTATTCTAATATCTGCTCTTGTAGTTATTGCATTTTCACTAATTAGAATTGCTGTTGGGTTTAACATTAATACACATAAGGAAGAGATTAAGATTATGAATCTTATGGGTAGTACAAGTAAATACATTAAGATGCCATATCTCTTCGAGGGAGCATATTATGGTGGTCTTGGAGGCTTTATAGCTGCTACATTAATCATAGTTCCATTTTTCATAGTTGTTGTATCTTTGATGAGGAATCCTGACTTCTCTTTTTCTTTTAACCAGATTTTAAGAGATTTGGGACTTACTTTCTTGAGACCTGTTAATATCCCTTTCTTAATTATCTATTATCTTGCACATGTGTTATCAGGTATGTTTATTGGTATTGTTAGTAGTTTAAGTGCTATTAAGAAATATTTGAATTAGATAGAAGAAATGAAAAGATTAGGTTTTACAATATTAGTAGTAATTACAGTAGTATTGTCTTTTGTTTTTTTATCTTCCTATGGGAAAACCAAAGTTTTAGCTGAAGCCCAATGTCCTGCAGGAATGACCTTATTACAATGTTACGAGTATTATAAAAATCAAGAAACTAATCTTCAGAATCAGGAAAAGAACCTAACTAAAAAGCTTAGAGATGAGGAGTATCAACAACTATCTCTTAATGAGAAGATTAAATACATACAACAACAGATTTCTCAAAATGAAGTGTTGATTAAATCTTTGCAAATTGAAATCTCTGCAAATGATGTGTCTATCAGAATTCTTGAAGAGGAAATTAAAACAAAGGAAGATAACATATCATTGCTCAAGCAGGAAATAAGTGTATTAAGTTCCTCTGTAAATCAAAGAATAACGGAATCTTATAAGTATTCTTTTGTAAATCAATTAGAATTGTTTTTGGATATTAAGAATTTTTCATCGATATTGAGAAAAAGCAAATATTTAGCCACAACCAGATCTATGGATAGGGTTGCACTAGAGGAATATGCTTCAACAATTTCAGAATTAGGAAAAGAAGAAGAAATTTTAATTGAAGATAAGCAGGAAATTGTAATTAAGAAAATCAACCTAGAAGAAGAAAGAAAACGATTTGAAGAGGTTAAAACAGAATTAGATGGACAAAAAATTGAACAAGCAAATTTACTTGCTCAGTCAAAAAGGAGAGAAGCCCTTTACAGTGCTGAATTGAAGCAAGTTATGAGTTCACTTAGTGAATCAGAGAAAGCTACGGCTGATTTGTATAGCAGGATGGAACAAGCAGGTCTCTTTAAAAGTGGAAGAAATGTCGCCAAAGGGGAAATAATTGGATTGCAAGGACATACAGGATGCTCATTTGGTTCACATTTGCATTATCAATTAAGGAGAGGCACCGCAATAATAAACCCATCGGGTTATTTAAATGGTACTGAATATGGACAATATGTAACAAATGGAAGTTATCAAGCTCCAGTCAATAGTGGCCTTGTAACTAATGATTACTGGGGAGGACATGGAGCTATTGATATGGTAAGTAGAACTGATGGGAACCAATCATGGACAACATATACTGTTCCTTATGGTTTGTGTAGTATCGTTGATGGGATTCTTAATTCAAGGAAGGCCCAAGGGCTTTCAAATTGGAATAAGGCATATCTCAATGGTGAGGGGGCAACCGTTAAAGCTTCAACTACAGGTAGCGTTACCTACTGCTACGACAACTTTGGAGCCACTTGGGCAAGTTTAAAACATAGCTCAGATGGAAACACAAGTTGGTATGTTCACTTACAACCTGTTGCTTTAACTTCATATGATTGTGTTTGCTCAAAAACTCTGAATCGTTGCAGATAATCAATCTCAACCTTCACCTTCAATAACCACTCTTCCCTATTTCATCAATTTCTGATAAACTACAAGATATTTAATCTAATTTATTTTTAATATATTCATGGCAAGAACTAAAAAGGTTGTCAAAACAAATAAAACTACCCCAAAAAGAAGTACAACAAAGAAAGCTCCAGTCAAGAAGACTGTAGTAAAGAAGAGCCTTCCTAAGGTGGTATTCAAAAAGCCAAACTTACATAACCCAATATACAAACAATTGCTTAAAATTGTAGGTATCGTTGTTGCAATTATAGGGTTAATAGCATTAGCCGATTTAGGTGTTCAATACCTAAACAACGATTACAGTGTTGCAAAAGTAGATGGAAAGAGAATCTCTAAAGCTAAATGGCATAAAAATCTTGAAACCGCATACGGATCATCCGTTGCTGATACAATGATTAATGACACCATCATAGAATTAGAGGCAAAGAAAGCAGATGTAGAAGTTACAGATGAAGATATTCAAAAAGAATTAGATAAAATCATAGCTAGAATTGGTGGACAAGAGGCATACGAAGCAGCTCTTAAAGCAAGTAACCTTTCAGAAGAAGAGTTAAGAGAGCAAATCAGAGTACAGGTACTTTACACCAAAGTTATTGGTCCAAGTATTACATATACAGATGATGATCTAAAAGCATTTTTCAATCAATACAGTAGCGTTATCTTCCCACAAGAGACAGCAGAACTTGCAGAGGGAGAACAACTTGATTACGAAAAGTACAAAGAAGAGACTAAAGAGCAGTATGTAATAAATCAAGTACAAACAACTCAAAGTGAATGGTTAACAGCAAAGAAATCTGATTACAGTATTCAGAACAACAGTGTTGCTAAACCTAAGTATGGATTCTTAACTACAGTATTCAACTTACTAAGTAAGTAAAGAGTAGTAAAAAGATATTTAAGATGGCTCTACAATTCCGTACGAGCCATCTTTTCTTTTGTAAAGCAATGATATCTTATCTGTTTTTTTACTTCTGAAAAGGTATGAGTCATATCCCAACATCTCCATTCTCTCTATTGCTTCACCTTCTTCTAAAGGTGACATATCCTGAATCTTTTTTCTCTTAGCTATCTGGGGAACATAGTCAGTATATTCATCAACCATCTCTTCCTTTACCTCTTCTACATCCATCACTTCCCACGGTTTATTTCCACCCCAATGTTCTTTCATTTCAAAATATCTATTCAATCTTCTTACCAAAGTATCTACGGCCTTATCGATATTTGCATACATATCTTCACCTCTCTCAGTAACTCTAATGGGAGTCTCAGGTAAATCTACTGATATATCTACTCTAAAATCATTCTTTACTCCCCTACTTGCCTTGTGCTCCTTAAACGCAACCTCTAAATTTAACAACTTCTCCATTAAATCTTCCCTCTTAGAAATTTTATTAAAAGCATAGGCTTTAAGAGCATCACTTGAATCCATTCCCAGAAATGTGTATTTAATATCCTCTTTTCTCATATATCTCCCCTGTAAAGTTATATATGTTATATTGTATACGATACTTCAAAATGTGTATACCATTAATTTGTAATATATTGTAAAAGTATGCCCAATGAATATGAGGATTCTTACGAAGATGATGACCAAGAGTTGTATTTCCCAGCTAGAATTGTTGACAGGTATGAACAATTCTTTGAAAGAAAAAAACTCTCAGATGGTTCAACAATTTTCGTAGAGAAATTTAGACAGTATGGGAAAATCACTCCCACCGCTAGATACTTGCTAGTTGATGGGCTTCTAGGAAATATTCAGACTAGAGCAAAAGACAAAGAGAAAAACATTTCTGTATATGATTTGGAATTAACTGAGGGCATTATCAATCAGATTAAGCACTCCATTAAGACGCATCAGGCACAGGATGAAGAATCTGTTCCATATTGTGAGAAATTTGAGATAGGGGAGAACAATTCCATAATATATACATTCTTTCCATGTGATAGTTGTAGGTCTTTTGAAGATCTCAAAGATTTCTTTGATTTCAAATATTATGATGAGTCTGCAGATGAGGATATTGATTAATAGGAAAGAGATATATATAATAGACCCAGCTAATCCGCGATAGCTCAATGGTAGAGCAAACGGCTGTTAACCGTTCGGTTCCAGGTTCGAGTCCTGGTCGCGGAGTTTGAATAATCTCAAAGATTCTCCATATATTCCTTAAGTTGTTTCTCACCCTCTTTGAATTTCTCTAATACCTTCTCATCACTAACAATAGACACTACAGTTTCACCATACATTTTGTCTCCTTCCTTCTCTGTATACCCCTTAGGGGAATGATAATCAAAAAATCTCAAAGTAGTACCTTCTGGAATAATTGTTTGCATAGTCCACCCCTTAGTGACTGAAAATCCTCTAGGACCACCATCAGTCTTAGGATTATATACACTCAAGGACATCTCCCCTTCTGGAGACATCAATATAACACCAACTGGTTTATTGTCCGTTGTAGAGTAAAATATATCTGTTATTTTACTTACCCCATCATAATACTGAACTGGAGTATTGGCCGAAGCATCTATTAAGGCAATATCAGGACTAAGTTTCCCATTTATTTTCATCTCTTGAATAAGTATTTTTCCATCTTCCATAGTGCTTGGTTCAGCAAACAACCTTGTAGGAACTTCTAGCTCCTGTGCTGGAGGTAATTGTACTGTACCTATCTGTTCTATATCCATAATGAATATTATACAACAATGGTGAAAAGATTGAGTTCACCATATTGCACATACAAAAACCCAATCCCAAGCAAGGTATTTTTTTATCTGATATAATAATGACTTATGAGTAACATTAAATC
>CAZGKK010000009.1:0-21155 GCA_964526165.1 uncultured Candidatus Saccharibacteria bacterium
TCTTCTTGTCGAAGTTGTAGGTTTAAATTTTCTAATAGCCATATTATACTTTCAAAAATTCATCTATTTTATCTCCCTTTTTTAGGGTAACAATAACTTTAACCATATCTCTCACTCTTCTAGGTTTGTATGTCTTCAAATCTTTTTTCATCTTTCCTGGTTTAACTACACTATTTACACTTAACACTTTTACCTTGTATTTAGTTTCAACAGCTTTTGCAATCTCAATTTTATTGTTTCCTCTTTCAACCAAAAAAGTATATTTATTCTGTGCATTAGCCATTGCGTAGCTTTTCTCAGATACCATAGTTTTTATATTTAGTTTGTTATTTGTCATTTGTTAATCTTTTTTCTAAATTCTCAACCGAATCATTGTCTACAAATATGTTCTTTCTTCTAGCAATATGTTTGGCATTTAATTTTGCTGAAGACACTACTTCAAGCTTTTCAATATTTCTAACTTTTTTGCCAAACTCAACATTGTCAGTTACTAAAAGAACAGATTTGGAGGCATTTTTTTTCATTTGGTCCCTCATCTTCTTAACTTCCCCCATTGGAAGATTCATGAATTCTAAAGTACCATTTCTTAAATTCTCTGAAAGCATTATACATGTAGCCTTCTTTGCCATCTTCTTATTTATCTTTCGATTCCAGTTTCTGTCTCCAACATTTCCAAAAGCTACACCTCCACCTACCCAAATTGTAGATCTTGAAGATCCAGCCCTAGCTCTTCCAGTACCTTTCTGCTTCCATGGCTTTTTACCTCCACCAGAAACCTCACCCCTTCCCTTCACATTAGCTGTTCCCTTTCTTTCATTGCTGCTGTATACATACAAAACTTGAGCAACCAAGTCAGGATTTTTTGGTACATCCCACACCAAAGGATTTCTTTTGACCTCAGCTACCTTCTTTTCAACTTTTTTAATTGTAGTTTTCTTCTTAGTTTCTGCCATTTTATTTTGTAAATATTGCTATTAAATCTCCTTTAGAACCTGGAACCGGTCCTTTTACTAGAATCAAGCTATCTTTAACATCAACAACTTCTCTATCAAGAAGTGTAATTTTTTCTTGTCCCATTCTTCCAGCCATTTTCTTGCCTTTGAGGACTCTTCCTGGATCTGTACCGGCACCTATTGAACCTGGTGCTCTAAGTCTGTCTGACTGACCATGTGTTTTAGGACCACCTGCAAATCCATATCTTTTAACAACACCAGCAAAACCTTTTCCTTTTGATACTCCGCTAACTACTACCTTTTCACCTGCTGAGAATATTTCTGATTTAACCTCATCTCCTATTTTCATTTCTCCATCTAAGACTCCTTTGAAATATGCTGTCTTATCTGGAACCTTGTTTGCAATTGCATATTTCCCCTTCATCGATTTAATTGGATTCTTTTTCTCACCATGCCCTAATTCAAATCCTTTTGCTTCAATATATGAAAGCATACAATCTGATACATCAATGACAGTAACTGGGACGACTTTGTCGTCCTTAAAAATTCTTGTCATTCCTTTTTTTATTCCAATTAATGCTTTCATTTCTTTATATATATTTATTGTATTCCAATATCTACACCAGCAGGCATCTGTAAGTGCTGCAGGGCATCTATTGTCTTTGGGGTAGGATCAATGATATCAATTACCCTCTTATGAGTATTTATCTCAAAATGTTCAATTGAGCTCTTGTAAATAAATGGTGATCTATTTACCGCAATCTGTCTTCTTTTCGTAGGTAGAGGTATCGGTCCAGCAACTTTCGCCCCTGTACTAACAGCGGTTTCTATAATGCTTTTTGCAGACTTATCAACAACTAGAGAGTCATATCCCCTTAACTTGACTCTAATTCTTGCGGTTTGATTTGCCATTCTATTTAAAAGAGCTTAATTAAAATTACATATTGCAGAGGGCAGTTGTCTGCCCTCCACAATTAATTACTTATTTCAAAATTTCGGTTACAATTCCTTGTCCTACTGTTTGACCACCCTCTCTAATAGCGAAGGAGAATCCTTTCTCCAAACCTACTGGAGATACTAGCTTTACAGTAAACTCGGTATTGTCTCCTGGAACAACCATCTCTGTTCCCTCGTTTAACACAACCTCACCTGTAACATCTGCGGTCTTGATGTAGAACTGTGGTTTGTATCCAGTAATAAATGGAGTGTGTCGTCCACCTTCCTCTTTACTTAATACATATACCTCAGCCTTGAAGTCAGAATGAGTGTTAACACTACCAGGAGCTGCTAATAGTTGACCTCTTTGTACATCTTCTCTTTTTAATCCTCTTAACAAAATTCCAACATTGTCTCCCGCTTGACCTTCATTTAATGTTTTGTTAAACATTTCAACTCCTGTTGCAGCTGTCTTTTGTGTTTTTCTTCCCATTCCTAAAACCTCAACATCTCCACCAACCTTAACCTTTCCTCTTTCAATTCTACCTGTTACAACTGTTCCTCTTCCTTCAATTGAAAACACGTCTTCAATTGGCATTAAGAATGGTTTATCAATATCTCTTTCTGGAAGTGGGAAAAACTCGTCAACTGCTTTTATAAGTTCCCTTGCAGCGTTAAGACCTTCCTCTTCTCCCTTTTGAGCCTTAAGAGCATCACCAACAATTATTGGACAGTTCTCATCATATCCGTATTTCTTTAACAAGTCTTGGACATCTGCTTTAATAAGCTCAAGAATTTCAGGATCTGCTTCTCCAAATACATTAATAAAAACCAAAACCTTAGGAACTCCTACCTGTTTTGCTAATAAGATATGCTCCTTTGTTTGAGGCATAGCTCCATCGCTTGAGGAGATCACTAAAATTGCACCGTCCATTTGAGCTGCACCTGTAATCATGTTCTTAATGTAGTCTTTGTGACCTGGACAGTCTACCAATGCGTAGTGTCTGTTTTCTGTTTCAAATTCTACATGAGCAGGAGCAACTGTGATTGACTTTGCTCTTGATTCTGGGTCTTTATCTAGTTTATCGATCATTGATGCTGCTTCTGTTGAGAAAGCATTTAGAATACCTCGAACCAAAGTTGTCTTACCGTGATCGATATGACCAAGGGTTCCGATATTCATGTGTGGCTTAGTTCTATTAAAATCTGCCATGAATATATTTTTAAAAATTTAATTATATTAATTCCTAATTGATATTTTCAGGTTTCAATTTGCAAACCTGCGATGAATGTTATCAAAAAGTCGACATTAATGCAAGTGTTTCATACTATAATTTGCACTTTGGGAAACAACCTACAAAAACTTCCCCTCTATTATTTCCAATCTTTTGTATCTATCTTGTTCAATTCAATTCCTTTCTTAACTATTGATACAAAAAGGATTAATGCCATAAGGAAAATCAATACACTCAAACCAATATCATATTGAGTAAGATAATGATTAAAAAAGTTAAGGTAAATCACCTTAGAAAAAAACATATATACAGAGAAAAACACCCCTATTATTCTTATCTCTGTAGGCCCAAACAAACCAAATGCATTCCTGTTCTCTCCCTGGACATGAGTAACTAAATCAACATGCGCCATAAGAGCAAGATAAAGGCATGCGAAGAGTAATGCAATTTCAATCTTAAAGAATCCTGAGAGTCCAAAGCCCAAAGCCAAAGTAATTACCGCAACAGAATCAACTATCTTGTCTATATAATATCCATACTTAGGCCTACCTTTATTCCTGTATCTAGCCAAACTCCCATCAAACGAATCTCCAAACCAGTTGATTATTAATCCCAAAGGGACAAGAGTAATGAACCACCTATTTGCAAAACCAACTATTATCCCCACGGAAGTCATTAAAATCCCAATATAGCCTAATATTGTCAAATGATCAGAATTAATCCATTGTGGAATTCTAGGGCAAATCCACTTTTTAGCCTCCTCTTCGATCTTGCCTGTAATTGCGGTATTAATTGCTTTCTGCTCTTTACCTCTTGAATATTTAACTGCCCAATCATCGAGATTAAAACTTTTTACATCTTTACCAAAAGATTCAATTAATTTCCCCAACTCATCAAAAAACTCCTGAACCCTTCCCTCTTGTAAAAGAGAAAAAAGCTCGGAATCTCTAAAATCTTTTCTTTTATTTTTCATTTGCAAATTGGTTATTTTAGTAAATGATTATAACAAGAAATGAAGATATAAGAAAAAGGGGGCAGTTAAATACCCCCTTTACGATTATCTTAAGCTTAGACCTAAACTTTTTTACCTGCAATTTCCTCTGCAACATTTTTTGGTACTTCTGCATAGTGAGAGGGCTCCATTGTTGAACTCCCTCTACCACTAGTGATAGATCTCAACTCACTTGTATATCCGAATAATTCTGACAGAGGGACTAATGCCGTGATTCTGCTTATACTGTTTCCCAAACTCTCAGTTCCCTGAATCTGACCTCTCTTGCTACTCAACGAGCCAGTGACATCCCCCATATATGCATCAGGAGTATCGACATCTACTTTCATAATTGGTTCGAGAAGGATAGGATCTCCCATTCTCATTCCCTCTTTGAATGCCATAGAACCAGCAATTTTAAATGCTGCTTCAGATGAGTCAACATCATGGTAAGAACCATCATATACCGTGACTTTTATATCAACAACTGGATATCCCGCCGTAACACCTGCCTTCATAGCCTCTTCTACTCCTTTTTGAATTGCTGGAATAAACTCCCTTGGAATTGATCCTCCCTTTATTGCATTAACAAATTCAAAACCCTTACCTTTCTCATTAGGGTCAAGTTTTAACCAACAGTGACCGTACTGACCTTTACCACCAGATTGCTTTACATACCTTCCTTCAACCTGTTCTACATTTCTTTTTATGGTTTCTTTGTATGCTACCTGGGGCTTCCCAACACTCGTTGCAACATTAAATTCTCTTCTCATCCTGTCTACGATAATGTCAAGATGAAGCTCACCCATTCCTGAAATAATAGTTTGCCCTGTTTCAGTATTTGAACTTACTCTAAATGTTGGGTCTTCTTTTACAAACCTAGCCAATGCTTCTGACATTTTTTCTTCATCTGATTTTGTTGCTGGTTCGATTGCTTGGGATACAACTGGCTCTGCAAACTGAATTTGCTCAAGAATAATTGGGCTCTTTTCATCACAAAGAGTATCCCCCGTTATTGAATCTTTTAAGCCTACAACTGCACCGATATCTCCTATTCTCAATGATTCAACTTCTTCCCTATCGTCTGCATGCATAAGAATTAATCTGCTTACTCTCTCTTTAATATTTTTTGTTGAGTTTGAAACATAAGAACCAGAATTAATTTTACCCGAATATACCCTGAAGTAAGAAAGGTTTCCGACATGAGAGTCGTTTACTATCTTGAATACTAAAGCAGAAAACGGTTCATTTTCATCTGGTTTTCTTTGAATTTCTTCTTTCGTTTTGGGATCAATACCTTTTACGGGGAGGACATCTAGTGGTGATGGAAGACATATTGTAATGTAATCCAAGAGTGTTTTAGACATAGCTGTTCTTGAGTCCCCTCCCAATACTGGGAAGATTTTTTCTGCTAATGTCCCTTTTCTTAATGCGGCATACAGCTCTGCTTCAGGAAGCTCTTCTCCAGCAAAATATTTTTCCATCAACGCATCATCTTGCTCAGCTAAAGCTTCAACTAAAGTATTTCTCAAATTTGCAACTGTATCTTTAATATCATCTGGGATTGGGCATTCTATTAAATCTGGAGTGTCAGTACCTTCATATTTGTACGCTTTCATTTTTATCAAATCAACATATCCATGAAGCTCCTGCTCTTTCCCTAAAGGGTAAGTAATCGCAACTGCTTTTGTACTTAATCTATCTTTAATTGTTTGAAAACTATGATCGAAACTTCCTCCTATGAGGTTGATTTTGTTCATAAAGCAAATTCTTGGAACATGATATTTGTTCGCCTGTCTCCATACTGTTTCAGATTGTGGCTCAACACCTTTTCTTCCGTCAAAAATCACAACCGCTCCATCTAATACTCTTAAGGATCTTTCAACTTCTGCAGTGAAATCTACATGTCCAGGAGTATCAATGATGTTGATTCTGTATTTTTCTCCATCATGAATCCAAAAACAGGTAACGGCTGCTGACATGATTGTAATTCCTCTTTCCTGCTCTTGCGCCATGAAATCAGTAGTTGCTTCTCCCTCATGAGTTTCTCCAATTTTATGTACCTGTCCAGTGAAATAAAGCAACCTTTCTGTTGTAGTAGTCTTCCCAGCATCGATGTGGGCAATAATACCGATATTTCTAATTTTATCTAAAGGCATCTTAACATTGTATGTATTCTTATCCATATATTTAAAAGATAAATTAACGACTATAAGAAGGGGAATTACTACCTTCGCGTTTGCGATTATACTAGACTATCTGAGATTAGACAACAGTTTCGATGCTTCATCCGAAATAGAATCGTTGTTGTCGTATTCTATCCCCTTTTCGAAGGAAGATTTAGCTGCTTCAACATCATTCTCTTTAATTTTAAGCATCCCTTGTGCTAAATAGTATTTCGGATTGTATCTATCTTTCGAGAGTAATTGTTCAAGTAAGACACTTGCTCCAGAAATATCGTTATCATCAATAGCAAGTCTTGCCCTCCAATAAAGATACTCTTTCTCCTCGGTTTCGGTAAGTTCTAACTTTCCTAACTGCTGGTTGTAATAATCAACCTTCACTCTTTCTCCTAATTGGTAATTAATCTCAATACCCAATAAATAGATATATGCTTTTTCCGTATTGGTTAAAAGAATCTTAACCGTATCAGCAGCTTTCAGGTTCTGGTTATTTTCCTCAAGAACTGAAAAGTATTCCTTTACCAACTCCTCATTAACATCTTTTCCCCCATATTCGACTGCTTTACCATATGAATTAATTGCACTTTCAAGGTCATTTTTTAAGTAACTAGCTCTTGCTTTTCCCCATAGGATTTCTGTCTCCATACCTCCCAAAGAAAGAGATTTATCAAAAAATTCGATAGCCTTATCATATTGATTTACCCTTAGATATGACAACCCCATGTAATACTCTGCTTCTAGATATTCTGTGATTTCCATCTCAACTGTTTTCAAAGTATTCAATGCAAGGTAAGGATATCCATTGTTTAAGTATACTCTTGCTAATTTTGTAGCATTGAATTTCTTGTCTTCGTTTAAAGAATTTAATACTTTATCAAATTCGTCATAGAAAGGATTCCATTTCCCCGAGGCAGTAATACTACCAATTTTTGTCTTTGCTTTTTCAATATCATCAAGAGTATATATATACGAAAGTACAAGATTTGATTCTACGGCCATATCCCCCTCGTAATTGTTTTTTTCAATCTGTTTCAAACCCTCATCAATTCTCCCTATGTTAACCAATGCTTTACCTAAAGCGAATTCAGCTTCGAGATTATTTACTCCAAGTCCCAAACCTTCTTGATATATTTCTTTAGCTTTTTGGTAATCACTCTGAGCGTAAAAGTAATCTCCGATGGCCTTGTAAAGAATTGAACGATCATTTGAAGAGATAGACCTCGTTGACTCTCTCACGATAGAAATTGCATCATCCGTGCGGTTTTTTAGCAAAAGAATCTCTACAATTCCCTGATATGCTTTTAATTCTTGAGGAATTAAAGATGTAGCTTCATAGTAAGAATTGATTGCCTCTGAGTACTCTTTTGCACCCAAATTGAGTTCTGCTTGTTTAATTTTTTCATCATAGCTAGTTCGTTCGGTATCAGTAACTCTTTTATTAAAAACAAACCACACTATTCCTCCAGCTAACAACAAAACAAGAATTAACCAAGGAATAAACTTTTTGATTTTGTCTTTCATATATAAAATATAGTTTAGGAGCAAATTTATGTCAAATTACTTAAGTTATGATAGAATTGTCTACCATGTCTTGGAAAAGAATATTATTTTTGATTATTTTTGGAATTATTTTTCTGGTTACTTTTAAGCTTGATTCTTTGCATCCTATTAACAATCACACAGAATATACATCGTTTTCATTTGATACAATATTTAGAACTGGAAACAATTTCATTGATGAGAAGATTAAGGTTGTAACCATTACTTACTCTGATATCACTTCCGTACACCTAACTAGAGGTTCGACTCCGACAAATGCTTTAGTATTATTAGGTTATCCAGTTACTAATAGGAGTCGAGTTTACTCTACTTCACCAATAGACTTATTGGTCAATGAGTCGCATATTCTTGTTCAAACCTACAATACGAGATTAATTGATCGAGAGGTCATTATTCCATTCGACACTGTGACTAAGGGGACTTCTCTATGCCCAAGAATCAGTCAAACAACAGTTGAGCAGGAGGGGGTTTTAGGAAGAAAGAAACAAACTATTGAGATATTCTATTTAGGGGACAAATATATTTCAGAGAGGATTGTAAGTGAAGTTGTTGAATCAGAACCCGTTACTAGAATTGTTTCACTCTCAGGTGCAAATGATTTACCTCAGTCAGTGACTCAATTAGGTCCTAGATGTGATTACTGGGAGGGTGTAGTAAATTCTCTTGATGCTACTGACGAAGAGAAGCAATGGTTAAGATTCACAATGAAATGGGAATCTGGTTGCAATGCTGAAAGCAACAAATCAACGTACAAGGGACTGTTCCAGTGGGAACCATGTCTTTGGTACAGATTGTACCCTAATGACAATATCTTTGATGGGAGGGCTCAAATAAATAGAACATTACAAAAGATTCGACTCTGTGCTGATCCTGCAAAGATGTGGCCAGGCGTATACAAGAAATATGTCCAGATATATGGAGAATTAAGTTCTAGGTATACTTGCGGCTATCTATAACTGTAATACTCACAAATATCCTGTGGTATTTCCCCGAGAAATCTCGATGGCAGTTGGGAGGAAAAACCCTCTCTAGTCAATCTCTGTTCGGCGAATGTGATATACAATTTTCTTTTTGCTCTTGTTATCCCAACATAACAAAGTCTTCTTTCTTCTTCTAAATCAGCCTCCTCGAGAAACGACCTTGAATGAGGAAGTAATCCTTCTTCCGCCCCTATGATGAAGACAAAATCAAACTCCAAACCTTTCGAGGAGTGCAATGTCATTAGATTTAAGTAATTTCCTGTTCCATCTTGATTTTTTGTTTGCTCTTGTTCAATTATATTTATTTCATTCAAGAAAACTTCCATACTCTGTTTGCCATATTTCTTAGAATAGGAGGATGTGACATTTTTTAATTCCGTAATATTATCCTTCTTCATAAGAGCCTCTTCTGAGCCATCATCAAACCATTCTACATAACGAACCTTCGCGAGGATGTAGTCAATAATTTCAATTAATTCTCTATCTTTTGCGAAGAAATAGAGATTACCAAAAAGTGAAATTGTTGAAAGATATTTTTTCCATCCATCCTTTGAGGAGAGAACAGAATCAATCTTTGTTTTGTCAAAGCCCGAATCAGTTAGATATTCTAGATTCTCTGAAACAAATGCACAGATGAGAAACTCGCCAATCGTTAATGCGTTTTCTTTCGCATAAAAGTGTAAATCTGCGACTGCTTTAGGACCCATTTTTCTAGGAGGAATATTTATAATTCTATCTAAACTTAACTCATCTTTTGGATTAAAACAGAATCTCAAATAACTAATGATATCCTTAATTTCTTTTCGTTCATAGAATCTAAATCCACCAACAAGTTTGTAAGGAATACCTGATTTCAAAAACGCTTCTTCAATTGCGCGGGATTGATAGTTCGTCCTGTAAAGGATTGCCATATCTCGAAATTGAACTCCTTTTTGTTGAAGAAGCCTTACATTACTTAATACATACTCGGCCTCATCTTCCTGATCTAAAGCTTGATAGATTGATATTTTCTCTCCCTCTGTATTATCTGTCCACAATACTTTGTCTACCCTACTGTTATTTTGTTGAATCACATTTACTGCTGCCTTAATAACATTTTTTGTTGATCTGTAATTTTGTTCAAGCTTTACTACTGTCACATTTTCAAAATCATTTTCAAATGATTGAATATTCTTAATATTCGCACCTCTCCATGCATATATCCCTTGATCGTCATCTCCTACAACACAAATATTGTGATGTTTTTCTGAAAGAAGTTTTGCAAATTTATATTGAACAGTGTTTGTGTCTTGATATTCATCTATTAGGAGGTATTGATATTTGTCTTGATAATTCTCTTTGACATTTTGGTTCTCATCAAGCATCTTCACAGTAAGATAAAGCAAATCTCCGAAATCTACAGCATTTTGAGATTGTAATTGTTTTTGATATGCTGGATATATTTCAGAAACCAAATCTTCGACAAAGCCTCCGTAGTGAAAAGGGAATTGTTCTGGAGATACCATATCGTTTTTCGCGGAACTTATGAAATAGGACACAGCAGATGGTTTAATCTGCTTAATATCAACATCTCTCTCTAATAGTAGCTCTTTAATCATATTCTCAGAATCATTTGAATCATATATTGAGAAGTTATTATTTAGTCCGACTAAAGTTGCATTTTGTCTAAGCATAATGGCTCCAATAGAGTGGAATGTTCCGATAAGAGGAACATTTCCTTTCCCAACTTTTAGACTCTGAAGAATACTTGTTACCCTTTCTTGCATTTCTCCAGCCGCTTTCTTTGTAAAAGTAACAGCAAGAATATTATTTGGATTAACTGCTTTCTGAGTGATAAGATATGCAATTCTATTTGTGATAACCTTTGTTTTCCCAGAGCCAGCTCCAGCAAATACTAGCAGAGGCCCATCTGTGCACATTACAGCTTTTTTTTGTTCAGGGTTTAAACCCTCAAGAATACTGTCTGAATTCATAAGTATTGATGATTAAATCTTTTTGAAATATTTACCCATAGCCCAGCCTTCCACTCCTGGAGCATATTGTACTTTGTACCAACCCTCTTCTTCGAGTAACAAGATATATACCGAACCCTCTTTGGGACTATCTATAATTTCACAACTTGACCACCTACATGTTCGAATGTTCACAAAACCATATTGTGGAGAATATACCTGTACTAAAGTATTGTTTCCTTTTACAACATTTAACCTCACTTCAAATTCGGAACCTTGGAAAATGTCCTGTCCTATTTTTTGAAGAACAAATGTTTCACTAACCTCTCCTACTAATACCTTTGCTTCAATTTCAAATTCCAATTCAAGACTATCTCCTGGTTTAATTGTTTTATCAGAAACCTCCAATGGCTTACTAAAGCTAGACCAAACCTTATTTATCGCCAGCTTACTCTCATCCCCACTCTTAGTAGACAAATATATTGGTTCTTTTTGAGTAAACCAAGGATATTCATTGTTGTTTTTAAATTTTACTTTTACTTTAACCCTACTTCCAATAATAGCTTCTTTTGGATACTCAAGACTTTCAATTTCTGTAATGTATTGGAGTTTTTCTACTTTACTTAGGCTCATTTCAGAGATTGAATTACTCAGAGAATTTGAAAATTCAGGAGAAGCTTCTGTAGTTTCAATTGAAGAAAACTTTTTTTCGTCCTGAACTATTTTAAATTGAACCGCTTTTACTGTACTTATTCCCCATTGTGTTGATATCGATTCTATCATCTCTTTCAAAGAAGCTTCTGCCCTAGTTGTTAAAGATGTAGAATTTGACAGATAGCCAATTACTACTGCGTTATCTAAAGCTTCAAATTGTAGGTTGGCACTTATTCCTCCTGTTTTTCCTTCGTAGATAGCCCCATTTTCATCCAAAAGATATGTGTAAGGGAGATCAGGGAGATACAGCCTTGTGATGTAGTAGTAATACAGAGTTTTCACCCAAAGAGATGGGTTTCTTGAAATATCCTTAGATTGAGTAGAGATTTGTGTTATGTAAATTTTTTCAGGAGCTGTAAATACTGTTGTGCTTTGGTCAGAAAGAGATGAGTCAAATTTCTGTGTATTTTGGGAGTATGAAGAAAAAGCATTTACTGAGGATGCAAAAAAAGAAAAAGAAATTATTGTAAAGAGTAATATTCTGAATGTTTTCATAGTTCATTCTATCACCAAATGTGACTTGTTTTCCAGCTTTAATATTAATTATGGGGAATGGTTCACTTACTTCTCCGTAGATATCAACTCTGGTCTTATTGCATTAACATACATTACTCCGGGAATTGAGTATTGCTTTTCTTCGTATTCTGCACTACAAAGAACATTCAGTTTAAATACTGGCGTAAGATATTTCTGAGACATATTCTTGTAGAGATATACAACTTGAATCTCTTCACTTTGACAATTGTTTATACTGCTTAGGAGCTTTTTGTATTCAGAATCAACATATTCTATTGCTTCAAAAACTGGGTCCCCATTCAGTACATCCATTTTGGGGTAGAAATCTTTTGGATAGTCTATTTGGTTAACAAATTCCTCTAATTGTGCTCGAGAGATTAGAGGGAGAATCTTATTTGTATTCATAAATTCAGCCAAAAGGAGTTTCGCATATACAATTTTCCCTCCCTCTACTGCGATGTAGTCGGTCTGATTTAAAAAGCTACCAATTTCAATCATACCGCTTTCATCTATATACCTCTTTGCATAATATACTGTTTCACCACTATCTCTTTGCTCGTTTTGGAATACTTCAAAGAGAAAATCCAATCCAAAGTACTTTTTAAAAAGTTCGCTAAAAGTTTGAGAATTTACATCTGTTAAATCGGGAACTGTAAGTAAATCGCTTCCCGTTACAGTGAGAATATTTGCTGAGAGATTGTACACTATTTGTTTAGGACTTTTTGTCCAGTGATATACTGTGCCCTCATCACTCCTAATTAATTTAAGACCATTATCCTCTGCAATCTGTGTTACTTTTTCTAACTGAATGTCGTTCTTAACCTCCCAGAGATAGTTTTCTTCATTTTCTACCCATTTCGCAAGATTTTTAAGAGATACATTTTTGTTAGATGTTGAAATTGCATTTTGAGGTATGGGCTCGGTTACGTACTGGTTTTTATTTTTGGTGTTAAGAATTATCACTGCAACAATAGCAACCACTAAAAGAATGATTGCTATATACAATAGAATTTTTTTATTTTTTATTTTTATATTCATACTATTTTTTGTTAACCGCAAGGATCAAGACTACATCCGAAACCACCGCCTTCAGCACCTTCTGTTAAAATCGAATATGGGTCTACCATTCCACCATCGTACCACATCTCTAGATGTAAATGGGTTCCCGTTGAGCAAGCCGAACCTGTTTCTGAGTGATTCATTATCCTAGCAACTACCTGTCCTGCACTTAGTTCATCCCCCACAGAAAGACCCGGGTCCATTTCTACATGTACTAATTTGAATCTGTAGGTATGACCACCATATTCAGCGTCAAAAACAACTTGACCTCCAGCATAACCGTTACAATATGGATAATCTCCATTTTCAACTACCTGACAATTTCCATTTCCACAAAATGAAGGTGCGTAGAAGTATCCAATATAGCCGATATCAATTGCATTCGGTAATCGACTATGACTGTATGAACCTCCAGCTCCCTGCGTACAGTCGTATTGTTGTGAAGAGCCTAATAGACAAGACACACCATCAGGAAGCGGTTCCCCATCAAAGGGAGTACCAGTCCCACCACCCGGACCACCAGAAGGAGGAACTTTGTAATCTGTTTGACCTAATACAATTTCATTTGGTGCAACATGTCTATACTGACTATTTGCAAATGTAGATGTTAAAGAAGGAAAAAGAGTCAAAGCAAATACACCCACAACCATAAAGATACTAATAATTATCATGGAAAAAAATATTTTTACCATAGGCTTTGCAATTTTCATCCCCAACTTTATTGCAATATCTACTGCAAAATCTATTAAAAATCCTACCAATAGGCTTGCACCACCAGTAGTGGCTCCCAATGCGGCCTTAATAGAAACCTTAAGTCCTTCAAGTAACACTTTGAATGCTCCTGAACGCATCCATTTCCCGATTAATTTTCTTGCTGGACCATCTTTAATACTTTTAAGTAACCACAAACCAACCTTTTGCCTTACTTTCATTGCTTGCTTTCCGAATTTAGAGGTCAAAAACTTACTGGCATTTCCTTTCAATCTTCCTAAAGTCCCGAATCTTGTAGCAAGCTTCTGTAATCTATCATTATTATTAACAAACTTCATGACTTTATCGTATTTTTCTGAATCTAAAACACGAGTTAAAGAATCAAGATACAATTTCCCATCTTTACCTAGTAACTTTTCAATATCTACAATACTTCCCAAGCCATCCTTTTCTAGTAATTTCGTGAATTTCTGTTTCTTTTTAAAAGCTCTATATGCAAAACCCTCTCCTGTATACAGCGTTTTCACCCAAGAAGCAGGCGTTAAGTAGTAAGTATCTGTCATCATTTGGTAATACTTATTCAGATACTTTCCACCCTTCCCAGTAACTACTTTAGGAACTTTAAATTTTAGATCTGAACCCCCAATATTCTTTTCCACCACGGGTTGCAATGAACCCTCAAATACATTATTTTTTCTTTCATCAAAAAAATCACCTGAAAGCACAGCTGGAACAAATTGCCCTCCTGCAGTATAGTCCCACATTCCCTTGACAGAAGAAAGGTATCCGTCTATTTCTCCTAATTTCTTAGCCCTCTCTTGAAGGGTAAAGAGACGTAATTCTTTACTGGTATCTTTGATTTTAGACTTCAGTACTTTGATATCATCATTTTTTGTAGAACTATTTGATTTTATCAGAGATTTTAGTTGATTATTATAATTATTTAGCTCGTCTTTTTTCTTTTCAACATATCGCTCTCTTAGACCTCTTTGTGCAAACAAATCTATTCCTCTCTGTGCGCTCTTATATCTGTCTGCCAATTCAACATTACCTTCAGCCCTTGCCTTTGATTCTTTCATAGACATGTTATGACTTTCAAACACAGGATAAAGGATTTGATATGATTTCTCATTTAAATCATCAAGAGCTTTAGAAACCTTTGCTTCTTTATTGGGAATACTTTCACTCATCCCCTTGTCATATGCTTCAAATACTTTTTGAAGATTGGAATAGACTTCTGCTCCTTTTTCTTCTCCAAAGGATCGTTTAAAAACATCTTCCGGGATATTTCTATAATCTCCGAATTCTCCGGTTACAACTTTATCTAAATAGTCTCTACTTTTAGCCAAAGCTCCTAATTTTTTCTCAGCTTCTAATGGTTTCTTGTCTAGTAGAACATCTGAGGAACCCATGTTGAAAAGTGCATTTTGGGTTTCTAAATCTAGCCCGTATTTTCTTGCCCAAGTTGCTGCAACGATTCCTGACAATTGCTCTCCTGCCCAAGCCAGTTTTCCCATTTTTCTACTATTCTCTAACCGTGCAAATTGTTTGTCTACAAAAGTCATGTCATTATTCAGAACATCCTTGACATTAAGAAGAGAAAATTTTACTTTTTCTCCTGGTCCCAAATCTACAGATGCAATATCTGGATTGACCAAATCATTAAAAGCACCCACAGTGGTGTTGTTAACAAATTTCCCAGGATTTTCAAGTACGGCAGCTATGGCATCAACATATTCACTTACGCCATCGACTCCCGTTACTTTGACGGGTTTTTGCTTTATCGGAGGTTTTTTCGATTCTGTAAAGATAAAATCAAACACCGATCCTAGAGCATCTTCATATTGCTTCTGTTTTGGCATTTGATAAAAAGTTTTAATTAAAGACTATTTAAAGACTCCTCCTAAAAGAGGTACTTTTGATAACGCCTCTTTCATAGACTTAGAATTATCTATTCCTGATTTCGAAGCTGTAGGTGGAATTATTGATTTCACGATATCAGGAGCCGAAGCAGCTGTATAGATTGCTATTACCTTAGCAAGACCCATAATCATTGAGGGCAGAAAAGTCCCGCTTGAAGTATCAACACCTACCAAACTTTCAGGAAATTTTAAAGAAACACCGGCATTGTCTAATACATATGGGAGGTTAACAATAGCGAATGCAACTGGGAAGACCAAAACATTCCTTGCCAAAGATTTAAATGTATTCAACATCGCTGAATCGTTTCCTGGGATGGAACTCGCCGCTATCGTAAGGGGAGCGGTAACAACATTTACTAATATGGCTAAGTATGTTTTGACTAGAACCACCCAAAGTTTTATCGCACCAAAAAGTACAAATCCTGTGGCTGCAAGATTCAAAAAAAGGTTCAGGATGGTCTCACCAAGATTTTTCCCAAAATTCAAAATCCACTCCCATAGATTTAATTGACCTTCAGGAAGAAATCCTGTCAGAGGTTCAATTAAATTCTTTCCCCAAAAACCACCTAATAAAGAGAAGGGGTTATGGATATAAATAGCTGCCTCTGTTTCCCCAAAATATATATTGGCAATAACACTTCTTATAATCCCTCCAATATCTATAATAATCCCCATAATGGCAAAACTAAATGTAACTAACACAAGAGAAATTACTATTTTGGGAATTGAATTACCCAGAGTAACCATAACCTGCCCACCAATTTTGTTCCTAAACATAATCATAAAACCAATAACAATCATTACTACGACATAAAAGGAGTAAGCAATATTTCTAGTGAATGACCAAAGAGTACTAATATTTGCATCTTGTAAATCTGAATAACCATTAGCATATACCGAATTTGCATCCTTGTATCCTGGAACCCAGTCTTCTGCAAGATGCGCAACAACATTTACAGAGGGCTGCCTGTCTAACATTGCTACAACTTGATCTTCCATCAATCCTCCAAAACCTTTTCTCGCTTTTTCACTTGTAATCTCATCACAATTCTCAAATAAACATGGATACGCACCTTGAAGTAAGCCCAATCCATGACCGACCATCCCTTTTATTGCGCTTTTCTCAACATTCTGTGCTCCAGTTTCGTTCTCATTCAATATATCTGATACTTCAGAAGGAGAGGAGTAAAAACCAGAGGGATCTATTCTATCTTCCGGCAAAGGCGTTACCAAATCCGCTGCCCTTATTATTCCAGTGAACAATGTCGGAAGAAGAAATAAACCTAAGAATACTGCGAGAAACAATTTTTTCATTTTTTTTATATAAAAATTTATCTATTTTAATCCATAAACCTTAGTAGATATCTCCATTGACTTATGAACTGTTGTCCAATAGGTTGTAAAATTCTTAGGAAAATCTTCCTGATTTGGAGCCTTGTCTTTTTCCTGTAATTTGTAATTAAGAAGTATAGGGGAAGCATCCCAAAGACACAAGACATCAACATTTATACCATCTATTTGTAAAGAACACTCCGTTGCAACAAAGAACATTGTAGCATTTTTGGGGTTACCAGAAACGGTTACACCCTTTGACTCAGAAGGAGACAGTGTCTCTCGGTATGACTGAGTTAGTGTTGCATTAGCACACAATTCTTTTTCACATTTGTCTGGTTCCCCAAATATCGGTGTCATTTTAATACCTAATCTCTTAGGATCTATACATTCTTTAGTAACATTTCGGCTTGTAGTTATAGCTCCGGTATTTGGGTCTCTTGAGGTAACCTCTTCCCCAATGGTACATCTTTCCCATTTTGCTAGTCCAAAAGTTTGCAAGAACAAACCCTTTATAATCGCAGCAACATTCTCACATGTTGTTCGTAAACCCTTTTTCAATTCTTTGTAATCCTTACCCTCAATCAAGCACTCTTCACCATCATCTACAATCTTCTTGTCTCCCCCAGGTGCTTGTTGTCCTAAATAACCTCCAAATTTTTCATCTGAACCAATGTAGTTTGATTTCCCTACATTGTAATCTGAAACTGCTAGTTTAGGATCACAGGGTTCTCCCCCTACAATACAACCAGGTTCATGAGGTGCATTTTCCACTTGATATTCCCCATCTGCCGCTTGTAAATTTTTCACCTCTCCCGTATCCATTTTAATTTTTCCTTCGACAACAAAAGGCTTTTTTACAGTATCTGAGATTGATTCGTTAAATTCAACTGCTTCGTTTGGAGAAAGTGTCCTAGATACGATTTCAGGATCTATTTGCTGACCATTTGACCTGTAATCTGGAGAGTCAACCCTTATTTGTTTGTTACTATCAACATATGTGTATTGTCCTAACCACAACGCTAGAGGAAATGTTATTTTAGTAATTGTAATTTTTGTATCTTTACTGACCACTACTCCTTGCCCTCCTCCACTTGCATTCCCATTTGCAAAATCAATTCCCCCACTACCAGGAGTAGAACAGATATATCTTTTTGATTCAAGAAAGTTTGCTGGATCTAACCCTCTACAATCGAAAACGGAGATACCCTTAATATCCCCCATCATGCTATCAGTAACATCAACAGTCTGCGAGTTATCTAGAAGCACATAGTTGAGAGAGTCATCCTCATCAATTTCCTCTTGAATCCCTTCCCCAGTTTTGCAGGTAGTACATTCAGCAGGTTTACTTTCATATATTGGAGTTTCTTCTTTTTCCCAATCGATGTTAGATAATTTTTTGGAAGCAAAGAAAGAAAAGAGTATTAATCCAAGAAGTAACAACATCGGTTTTCTATTTACTTTTTTTTGTATCATAGGTTTTTGGTCATTCTATCACCTTTTTCACTTCTTTTTCTAGAAAGCAATGCTAACAAAATTCCAGAAAGAGAAACAGAAAGGGCAATCATCAAAGTACCCAAAAAGCTATCAAAAATTCCTGTTTCAGGAGTTTTACCTGTACCCGTTATGACAGCTTTTGGATCGTTGGTGATGCCGTAATTAGTTAATTGAGATACTGTAGTTGTAGTATTATCAGTGTCAGAAGTTCCAAGTGTTAGTTCTATGTCTAATTTCTCTCCTATACCTTCCATACTTTCTTCTTGTTCTTCGGACCCAACCGTAGTGAAGGGTTCAAGGATTAATACATCACCATCAGTATATTCAAAATATTCGTTATCACCTTCATATCTCATATCAGCAACTGACATTGTCCATGAACCACCCTCCTCAACAATTGTGGAGACTTCATAGGAAGTCCCAAGAGTACCAGTCTGGTCTTCATCCTGAATTTTTCCTATGACAACAACTTCTTTGTGGGTAGGCATATTAGTAATGTCACCCGCAATTGATACTGAACCACCTGGCATATCAACAGTAGCTAGAGTTGTAACCGAATATTTGTTTTCATTGTTGTTGTATGTGTCCTCTCCAGAGACTATTTCAAAGTAGTAAGTAGTCTCGGCTTGAAGTCTTTCTATTGTAACGCTATGAACATAGTAAGTACCTGTTGGTGAAAACTCATTGTCTCTATCATCATATGCTGTACTGTCTAATGCAGAAGAAGATGTACCATATTTCACATTTCCATTTTCTTTTGTCTCAGATATCCAAAGCACAGTAAATTTCGCATCAGTTAAGTTTGTTATTTTTACACTCGCAGGCCCAACTGTAGTTGATACTCTCTCTGAGTTTACAAGTTCTTCCCATTGTAGTTGATGAACAATACGGTATTCTCTATCTGTAAATTCAGGGATCTCAGGGTCTGGCTCAGCGTCAGGCTCAGGGTCAGGATATGGGTCTGGATCAGGATATGGGTCCGGGTCTGGATCAGGATCTGGGTCCGGGTCTGGGTCAGGATCTGGGTCCTCAGATTTTATTGATAATTTCGCAGCATCGGGAAATTTTGAATATATTTCCGTAGCTTCAAGCAACTCCAATTCATTAGTTTCCTTCAATGTACCATTACTATCAAAGAGACTAGAGTATGTACCCGTCAATATGCCCCCGTTCCCTTTCCCATCCGTCGCTAAAATAGTTAAACCTGTACTATCTTTAACTTGCAAATTAGCTCTCCCTTCAATTTCCAGTAATGCCGAAAGATCTAAATACCAGTTCTTGTTATTCTCATCTTCTAATATGGCAGAGACGGGGAAGCTAGTATTATCACTCAAAAGAATATATATCAAGACATCGTCATCAGTGGCACTGGGTAAACTCCCAGTAGCTGGATTCGGAGAAGGTTGAGTTGCTGTTACAGGCGGTGTAGTGAATGTTAATTCTTTTCCCTCACTTGATGTATATTTTGTACTATTTGATTTAATCTTAAATTTGTACTGCGTATTTGGTTCTAAATCTTCTAACTCAACATAGTGTGTGTTTCTATTATCTGTACCTCTTTTATCTTTAACTTCAGATTTCTCCTTACCGTTATCTAGGGGTATTAAACTTCCATATGTTTTAGAATCCGTAGTCCATGATACGGTAATCATACTTGTCGTTAGATTACTAATTACTACATTCTTTGGGTCTGTATCTGCGGATGCTTTTGATACTATCTGCACAACCTGGTAAGCAGCGAAAAGAACAAGTGGCAAACCAAGAATTAAAATTAGTAAAATGATGTTTTGTCTTCTTTTTCTTTGAGGTAGATAAGCTATCTTCATTAAGAATATGATACCTAGATTAAGGGATTAATACAATACAATCAGTTAGATTTGCTTATTCTTTTTTTGTTGTTTCTTCACCTTTTAGACCTGATACAAAACCATTGACTGCTGATATTGTTGAACCTATTCCCCGAATGGGTTGAATGATGGTGTCATTTACCTCCTGAACAGTATCTTTCACTGATGATACTACTGTCCTCGCATCAGAGGTTATACCATCTATGTTCTTGAGGGTTAATCTAGATTCTTTAATCATCATTCCAATCTCATAGAGAATGAAAGAAAGTAAAGCAGTAATTATACCAACAACTATCATCCAGTATATTGGAGGTATTGTTTCCATATATTTATTTCATTATTTTAGTTATTCGTCCCACACTCTCCATTTAATTCTCCACCTGGATTCCATATCAAGGATTTACAGGTATCTTCCTCTGGTGTGAATTCACTTATCCTTACAAAATATCCATTTAGTGGACTTATTGGAAATGCTTGTCCATACTCCTGTCCATTCTGTAATTGATATCCTTGATACATTCCTCTAGATGTGGGCCACCAGGTTACATTGTTTGCCTTTAATCCCTCTATTGTATTTATACTCTCTATGAAGGTCTTGGCTGTATATGCTGTACTATACCCATGCACTCCTATTAGGTTCCATCCTGAAGAGAGGGCTAATGGAACCGGACTTTCTATATTGTAGCCAGGGATTGAGATTGTACAATCTTGTTCAGCAACAACTACATATCCTTTTCCAAAGACAAGATCGAATGGAACACCTTTTG
>CAZGKK010000010.1:0-17339 GCA_964526165.1 uncultured Candidatus Saccharibacteria bacterium
AAACATGATATGATTACGTAATCCTTGTAGCAAAAAGGTTTTAGGAAAAGAAATTTTTTGATAAAAGTAAAACATTTTGATTATTTATGATATTTGAAATTTTAAAAAATCCGTTGTTTTTTAATAGAGGGCTTTTTTCGGCCTTTGTTTCCTAGAATCTACTCTAAAGGAGTATGATTAATTTTTAAGGTGTAGAGATATGAATAATATATCGACGATGGTGCTACTCTCGTTAGGGGTGGCTTTTGTTGCTGCAGTAGCAACATTCTTAATTTTAAAGCTCGTTTTCAAATGGGTAAATGTTAAAGATATTCCCGCAAGTGAAATAGAGAATGCTGCAAAACGTATGATGGGTGATAAAATGAGACGCGCAGAGCAAGAGATTGATGAGATGAAAGACAGAGAGGAAAAGAGATTGAAAGAGATGAGAAAAGAGAGTACTGAGCATGAAGAGATTTTGATTGAAAGGGAAAAGAAATTAAATCAGAGGTCTAGGTTGTTAGATGAAAAGAGTGAAGATTTAAATGCCAGGGAGATAAAGGTTAAGGAGGGTATGGAGAGATTAGAAGGGGATAGGAATGAGTTGAAAATAGAATTGGAAAGAATTTCAGGTTTGTCAAAGGAAGAAGCTCGAGAAAAGTTGGTTTCTGAAATAGACCAAGATATGAAGGAATATGAAGCAAAGAAGATAAGGCAAGCAGAAAAGAATATTGAACTTAGTGCAGATGAGAAGGCTCAGCATATTTTAGTAGAAGCAATGCAGAAGGTTGCAACTGATTATGTGGGAGAGACAACAACAAAGACAATAAAGGTTGAAGATGACAAAGTTAAGGGTAGGGTCATTGGTAAAGAAGGAAGGAATATTAGATCTTTTGAGCAGTTAACTGGTGTTGATGTAATTGTTGATGAGTCACCAAATGCAATTGCTCTTTCCTCATTTGATCCCTTAAGAAGAGAGATTGCTTATGTTGCAATGACAAAATTGATTGCAGATGGAAGAATTCACCCAGGTGCAATCGAAGAATCCGTAAGAAAAGCAAAAAACGATATATCTGCAGAAATTAAAAAGAATGGTCAAATTCTTGCTGATGAGGCAAGTTGGCCAGATATGGATTTAGGATTAATGAAACTGGTAGGGAAGATGAAATATAGAAGTAGTTATGGTCAATCCTTGATGTCTCACACAATTGAGGTTATTAGATTGGCTGAGGTATTAGCAAATGAGATTGGTGCAGATGTAGCATTGGTAAAAAAAGCAGCACTTTTACATGATGTAGGAAAAGTTCTTACTCATAAAGTGGACAGCCCACATCACCATATCTCAGGGCAGATAGCTAGAAAGTATATGCTTGATGAAAAATTGGTAAATGCAATAGAAGCACATCATTTGGATATTGAGGCTCAAACTCCAGAAGCTGTAGTAATTTATCTTGCAGATGCAATTTCTGGTTCGAGGCCTGGGGCAAGAAAAGACAGTTACGAGCAATATATTCAAAGAATTGAAGGAATCGAAGCTGCAGCTAAAGAGGTTGGTGGAGACAGAATTCAGGATGTATTTGCAATTAAGGCTGGTAGAGAAATTAGAATTATTGTAAATCCAAAAATGGTTTCAGATGATGAAGCTTTAGTCATGGCTCGTGATATTGCCAAAGAAATTGAATCGAAGCAAAGCTATCCGGGAAATGTAGAAGTTACTGTTATTAGGGAAACTCGAGCAACAGATGTTGCTAAATAGGGCCTAAAACGCATTATCTTCTAGTAGGATATGCTATAGGGGGTATGAGAATTATATTCTCCCCCCCTCTAAATAATTGTTTGCTAATAAAGAGAATTGTATATTTGTACGTTTTATTAACAAAGAGAAAAAAGGCTTTAGAAAGGCATTCTTGAATATGTATTCAATTAATACCCAGACATTATTGTTGTCAATTCTTTGAGGTATGTTAAGAAAGATGTTAATAATAAAGGCTTTTTCTAAGCCTCGCCGATTAACTCATAGTATGTTATTGCTTGACCAATGCTCTATTTTTTCATATTTTATAGATGGATATACATAAATATCTTTTACGAGAGCCATTTGCGTATATATCAAATAAAGAAAGGAGGTTACTACAATGTTAAAAAAAGATTTAGTCGACAAAATTGCATCAACAGGCCTAACAAAGAAACAGGCAGGTGCAGCATTAGAAGCAGTATTGGATGCAATCTCTGATTCTCTCAAGAAGGGAGAACCAGTACTCTTGACAGGCTTCGGTAAATTCGAAGTTAGAACAAGAGCAGCAAGAACAGGAATCAATCCAAAGACTCTTGCTAAGATTCAGCTCCCAGCAACAAAGGTTCCCGCATTTAAAGCAGGAAAAGCTTTGAGAGCTGTTGTTAAGTAAGACTGCCGGTATTTCTTTATAGATAAAGAAATGAGGAAAAGGATCCGTACGGGTCCTTTTCTGTTTACTAAAACAAAAAAATGCATTAAACTATATAAGCCCATGCTGAAGGATTTTTTAATACCAACAAATAGAAACAAAGAGAAGCCCTATTTACTAAGGAAAATTGCCATTGTTGCTTACACAATAATGCTCCTTGTTGTTAATTATTTTGGGGGAATATTTGGCATAGATCAAGCATATGCAAGTTCAATAACCACAGCAAATGTTATTTCCCTAACAAATCAAGAAAGAAGAGCTGCAGGACTTCCTGAACTTTTAAACAATGCAAAACTTTCTTCCGCTGCACTAGCTAAAGCAAACGATATGTTTGCAAAGCAATACTGGGACCACTTCGGACCCAATGGGGAAACTCCATGGCAGTTCATAAGGGCTGCAGGATACAACTATGTGTATGCAGGGGAAAATCTTGGAAAAGGTTTTAGAACATCTGAAGGACTTGTAGAAGCTTGGATGGCAAGCCCAACACACAGGGACAATTTAATGAGTCCTAATTACAAAGACATAGGTATTGCAGTAATAGAAGGGGTCCTCTTAGGAAAGCAAACAATTTTAGTTGTTCAAATGTTCGGAAATTTAACCTCATCGGTGCAAGGGGCAAGTATAGTTCCAAGCACAACACCAAAGGTAGTAACTGGAACTCAGAAAGTAATTACCCCAACAGAGCAAGGTGAAATTAGAAGTATCAGAATAACATCTCCGGAAATGGGAGCAACGGTCACAGACCCATCAGTCAATATTAAAGGAGAAACAACAAATACAGAAGGAGAATATACAGTGGGAATCGTTGAAAGTAGTCAATTAATTGGCTCAACAGTTGCAAACGGAACAAGTTGGGAGTTTAGTAAAGACAGCGATTGGAGCGAAGGAGAACACAAGATAATCGCAAATATTCAAGGTAGTGATGTCAAATCAGAAGAAGCCTCGTTCTTGGTTGATTCAAAACCACCTTTAGTATCCAAAGAAAGTGTAAAAGTAACAAATTCAAATGAGAACTTTGTACTTTCTTTTGATATAGATGGTGATTGGGATAAGGCCGATGTAATTGTTGGCTCTGAAATTCTTCAAATAACTGGTTTTGAAGGTAAAAATTCGATTACGAAAGATATTTCAAAAGATTTAGACACAACGAGAGTTGAATTAAACGTATCTGATAAGTTAGGAAATTCTTCCAGCCTAGATATCTCAGAATATTTTGAGAAAGAACAAAAGGGTGATATTAAAATAATATCTTCAATGGGGCTGAGTGTAAAAGATGGAATAAATATTGGTTTGGTAACTTTCGTCTTCTTGCTTTTATGTGCACAAATAGTATGGTATACGAGAAGAGGGAGAATTAAAGATACTTTAGGAGAGATTTTTACTGTAGGTATTTGGTGGTTAGTTATTGCAGTTGCAATATTTAATGGATTCTCAGGTGTAATTACTTAAAAAAAGATACTGCCATGAGACACGAAAAAATTGAAATAAAAAATGAACTGCTTTACCTTTTTTTTATTCTCCTAATCACTGAGATTTTTTTTGATTCTGTACTGTCAACAAAACTTTCAACGTCAATAATAATTGGGATTATTGGTCTTGTTCTTCTAGAAATATGGTTCGCAGTAACGTTTGATCAATATTCAAAAAAGAAAGTATCCAAATACAGCAATGTGTTAATGAAAATCTCACTAAAACAAAGGCTTTTCTCTTATTTTGTTCTTCCAGGAATCTTCTATACATCCTTACTTGTATTTCTGTATTACAATAGGAATATTCTTTTAGGTCATTTTGTATTAGGAATGTGTATGATTCTTCTCCTGCTACTATTTCTAAATGTAAAAAGTTCTATGAGAAAATATTACACAATACATATTGCAACAAAAGCAGTTTTTGACTTCATATGTATTACAACACTCTACTTATTGTTGAATGCTTTTCTCAGAATTGGATTCTCAATTACGGAGTTTCTCCTAATCAGTTTTCTTTCTTCTTTTATCCTGTATATCTTTGTTCTAAAACTTCATGACAGATTCGGCTTCCTAGAAATACTTTTTGCCTTTGTAAGCTCTCTCTTTGTTTCAGCTTCAATGATTCCTTTTTGGAATAGAAACATCTTTATGTTACCAGCAGTAGGTGCTTTAGCATTCTACTTAATAATATCACTTTGGAATATTCGATTTGCTGGGAAAGTAAAACTTTCTGATTACCTTGCACCTGTTTTGTATGTTATATTTGCATTAGCAATAATATTTACTTTGTAATAAATATGGATAAAAGAGATATTGTTTTAAAAATAGGAGGCTCAATACTTTACAAAGATAATCAAGATATTAATTTTGATATTCTTGGGAAAGTAAAAGGGTGGTATGTAGGAAATAGAGAACAGTTTCAAAAAGTGGTATTAATAACTGGTGGTGGAGCAATGTCTAGGCATTTGCAAGCAAAAATGCAAGGAAATATTGCAAATGAACACGCTCTGCATAATATCGCTATGTCTGTTACACAGACAAGTGCTGAACTCCTAGCAGGCTATTTAGGGGACAAGAACATACTAATACCCAAGAGATTGGGTGATGCATATGAACATCTCGTTAAAGAGGGTCCAGGGACCATTGTAAGTGGTGGTCTGAAGGCCGGATGGAGTACAGATATGGATGCCGTTGTATTTTCAGATATTCTTCAGGAGAGTAGAGTGTACAAAATTTCAGATATAGACTATATCTACGACAAAGATCCTGAACAATTCCCAGATGCAAAACCAATAAAGGACATGAGTTGGGATGATTACTTCGACCTTTTTTCAATCACAGAAAATGATGTTCACAAAGCTAATACAAGCATACCGATAGATAGGGAATGTGCTAATTTCTGTAAGAACAAAGGTCTTTCATTTTTTGTATGTGGTGGAAAAAACATTCAGGGTGACAAGGGTCTAAGCGAAATATTTTCTGATGGAACATTAGTGCATCCTTAACTAATAGATGCAATTTTGTATGTAAAACTTCCTTTTGGTGTCTCTATCTTAACGCTGTCCCCGATTTTTTTCCCTAAAACTGATTTCCCGAGAGGAGAGTGGTAAGAGATTTTTCCCTCTAAAGGATTTGTTTCTTCTTCACTTACCAATTGATATTCTAAATTTCTTTCTCCCTTTAATATAACTGTGTCTCCTATGCTGACATTTACTTTAGTTGATGCTTTTACTACTTTAGAATTCTTAATTTTCATTCTAATTTCCATGATTCTTTCTTCGTTGATTTGTTGCTCTTCTATTGCCATAGAGTAGGCATCGTTTTCTCTAAGGTCACCTTGATTCCTCATTTCATTCAAGGTATTGGCAATTTTTTCTCGCAAAATACCCTCCCTTTCTTTGAGTTCAGTTCTTAATTTCTCTAACCCTTCTTTAGTTGTAAAAAATACATTATTTCCGTCCATGCTTTTCTCTTTTATCTAAGTGCGACTGATAATATACATTCACTCTTTTATTGTCAATACCATATGACAAATAGTATTGAAAAATAGTATAATTACCAACTTTATGCGATTGTATGTTAAAATTACTTCGCTTTAGAAATGCCGCTATCGTCTAACGGTTAGGACATAGGATTCTCAATCCTACAACCGGGGTTCGATTCCCCGTAGCGGTACTTTACTTTGGATACATCTACTTAGTCTCTTTTATTTGCACCACTAGGAGTTTTGTGCTAGTCTAAAGAAGAATTTAAATTATTTTTTTCAATAATTATGAAAAAAGGTTTGTCACTTTTAATACCAATAATCGCTGTAGTTTTGATTGTTGGTGGTTACTTTATTTCGACATACAATAGACTGGTTAAAGCAAATGAAGAAGTTGATGTTATGTGGGCTCAAGTTGAAAGTCAGTATCAAAGGAGATTTGATTTGATTGAAAATCTTGTAGAATCTGTAAAAGGAGCAATGGCTCAGGAAACAGAGGTGTTTTCCAAAATAGCTGAAGCAAGAACTAGATATTCTTCCGCCAACACAACAGATGAAAAGGCACAAGCAGTTAATGGAGTTGAGAGCTCACTATCCAGGCTTCTTGTCATAATGGAAAACTATCCTGAGTTAAATTCATTGGATACTGTAAAAACTTTGATGTCTCAATTAGAAGGTACTGAGAATAGGATTGCCGTTGAGAGACAAAGATTCAACGATCAGGTTAAAGAATTTAATTCAGATATTAAGACAGTTCCAACAAAGTGGGTTGCCTCAATGTTCGGAATGAAAGAGAGAGCATATTATGAATCAACAGAAGGTGCAGAGGTTGCTCCAAAAGTCGATTTAACAGATTAAACATTCTTAAATGAAAGTAAAAAAGCTTGTTCTATCTTTAATACTTGTTTTGTCTTGTATGGTACCCGCATTTGGTTACTACGATTTAGGTTCTCCTAAAGGTTATGTTAATGACTATACAAACACACTAACTATTGAGCAACTTGCTTCTCTTGAGAGTAAAATTTCAAATTTTGAAAAGGAAAAAAGTAATGAAATTGCCGTAGTTATCATAGATAGCTTAAGAGGGGATTATATTGAGAATTTTGCTGTAAAACTTTTTGAAGCGTGGGGTATTGGTAAAGAGAAAAATGACAATGGAATATTGTTATTAATTGCACTTCAAGATAGGGATATGAGAATTGAGGTCGGATATGGATTAGAAGGAGCTCTAACAGATGCAGAATCTAGCTGGATTATTCAAGAAATGGTTCCACTTTTCAAACAAGAGATGTATTACCAAGGTATAGAATTGAGTGTAGACAGGATAATAGCCATAACGAAAGGGGAGTATGAAGTGCCTATGATAGTACAAAAGGGTGAGATTGCGGGATACCTGATAATGGGTTTTGTTATGTTTTTCTTCCTTGGTTTTATTATCCTTCCACTAATACTTTACAAGCTCTTTCCAAATTGGAAAATTTGGAATCAGGTTAACAATGGCTCGGGTTCGAGCTTTGGAGGTTGGGGAAGCTCAAGTAGTGGAGGTGGGGGTGGCAGTAGTTTTGGGGGGTTTGGTGGTGGGAGTTCTGGTGGCGGAGGTTCAAGTGGAAGTTGGTAATATATTGAGGTTTTTTCAACAAAAAATAGTATAATATACCCATGTTTAAATTTGATATTGTTACAATATTCCCCAAGATTATTGAGGAATACATAAATACAGGAATTGTAAGAATTGCAAGAGAAAAGGATCTTGTTCAAATTGATGTCCATGATTTACGGAAATGGACAGATGATAATCATAAAACAGTTGATGATACACCATATGGAGGGGGTCCGGGGATGATAATGAAAGTAGAACCAATATACAAAGCTTTAAAAGACTTGAAAAAAGAGAATACCATTGTTGCAATTACAACGCCCAAGGGAGAAAGATTAATTCAAAAGAAATTAGTAGAATTTTCAAGGACAGATGATTTACATATGATTATACTTTGTGGAAGATATGAGGGTTTTGACCAAAGAATTCATGACCATTTAGTAGATTATGAATTTTCAGTTGGTGAATATATTTTGTCAGGAGGAGAGCTCCCTGCATTGACCCTTGTAGATGGGATAGCAAGGCTAATACCAGGTGTTTTAGGAAACGAGCAATCTTTAGATGATGAGACTTTTAATGATGATATGCTTGAATATCCACAGTATACTAAGCCAGAAGTTTTTAACAATTGGAAAGTACCAGAGGTCCTTCTTTCTGGTAATCATAAAAAGATTAAAGATTTTCGAAAGAAGAATAAAAAAATGGTATAATCCAGCTTATCCAAATGAGTAATCTCTCATAGTATATTATTTGATTTTTATGTGATTATGAAAAAAACTAATGATGTTATTATTTCTCAAGAAATGTTTCTTGAACTTAAGCAGAAGTTACTAAAATTAAGGAAAACAAAAAAAGAATTGGTAAAAAACTTGGAGCAGGCAAGATTAAGTGATGTTAGTGAAGATACCGATGCAATTAATGCGGTTGTTGCAGAGATTCAGAATATTGATCAGGAGGTTAGTGAGACTAAAGAGATGATATCAAATGCAAAAATTCTCAAAAAGACCTCTTGCAAGAATAAAATAGACATCGGTTCGGAGGTAAAAGTAAAAGTAAATAACAAAATTACGACCTATACAATAGTTTCAGATGTGGAGGCAGATCCTTTAAAGAATAAAATTTCAAATAATTCTCCTGTAGGCAAAGCTTTAATTAAGGCAAAAAAGGGAGATAAAGTACAGGTCAAAATAGTGGAAAATATTATTGAGTATGAGATATTAGAAATTTGTTAACCTAATAATTCATCCAAGTCCTCAATCTTTACTCTTTCTTGTTTCATTGTATCTCTATCTCTCAGGGTTACAGTGTTGTTTTCCAATGTTTCGTAATCAATTGTAATACAGTAAGGAGTACCAATTTCATCTTGATATCGGTATCTTTTACCAATGTTACCTCGTCCATCCCAAAGTACTTTGTATGAATCTGAAAGTAAACCAAAGACATCTCTTGCTTTGTTAACAATCTCTTCCTTGTTTCCAACAAGTGGGAATATTGCAGCTCTGTATGCAGCAATATCCTTGTGAATTTTAAGTACAACTCTGTTATTTCCCTCGTCCAAATTCTCTTCTTCATATGCATCAAGAAGAAGGTAAAGGAATGTTCTAGTTAATCCTCCAGATGTTTCTACAATATTGGGAATGTAACTCTCATTTGTTATTGGATCTCTGTATGTTAAATCTGTTCCAGAATATTTCATATGTTGAGATAAATCGTAATCCCCTCTCCAGTGTATTCCTTCATTTTCTGCCCAACCCCATGGAGCTTGGTATTCAATGTCGTATGCATCTTTAGCGTAGAAAGCTAGTTTATCTTTTGGATGTTGAGTGAATCTCAAATTTTCTTTCTTGTTGTAAAGCCCTTTGTAGAAATTCATCCTTTCCTTTTTCCAGTAATCAAACCATTTTTGCATATCATTTGGATGAACAAAAAACTGTAAATCCCACTGTTCAAATTCTCTAGTTCTGAATGTAAATTTTCCTGGAGTTACTTCATTTCTAAAAGCCTTCCCAATTTGTGCAATTCCGAAAGGAATTTGTTGTCTAGTGCTGTCAACTACATTTTTGAAGTCAAGATATATGTTTTGACATGCCTCTCCTCTTAAATATGCTTTAACTTTTGCTCCATCAATTACTCCAATCTCTGTCTGAAACAGTAGATTGTATGACCTTGGTTCAGTAAATTCAGTATTTGCACAGTTAGGGCATTTCTTATCTATATCTTCAGGTCTGAATCTCTGATGGCACTTTTTACATTCTATTACCTCATCTCCGAAATGTTCGATATGGCCTGATGCTTCCCATACTTTTGGGTGAGTTATGATTGATCCATCAATACCGACAACATTTTCTCTCTTATCTACAATTTCTTTCCACCAATATTTTTTAAGATTATTCAACATTTCAACACCTACGGGGCCGTAGTCGTAGAAACCACCTATCCCACCATAAATCTCTGAGTTTTGATATATTATTCCTCTTCTCTTGGATAGGGCAACTACTGAATCGAGTAAATTTTTGTTTTCCATATCTTCGATTATATATGAATATTTGAAGTTTGGGTATTAGTAGGTTTGTGAAAGTCTATAAAGGTTTGATTGATTGTTGAACTTAAATCCAAGTCTTTCCTCCTTAGGATTAAATGATAGATAGTGTAATGTTTCGTGAATTCCTATTCCTGCTATGAGAGCATGCATTTTTTTCTTCTCCTCTTCGTTCTGTTGAATTTCTTCTTTGTATCTTCCAACCTCTTTTCGATTAAATAATAATTGGGAAAGTTTAAGGTTTTGCTTTTGTAAAAGCAGTAATCTGCCTAATGTATCTAAGTACTCTTTGTGTAATGGCAAAATGTATATTATCAAGGGATCGGAATGAAATATCCCAGACACCGAATTATCACCCTTTTCATTCTGTTCGCATATGTATTTTTCATCTTTTAATTTTCTATTGAAATCACTTAGAAAATCAAAAATTGAAATATTGTACTTCTCTCTAAGAAACTCATTTGTTTGTCTGAAGTCACCACTAAGCATTGCAACTTGCATATGCTGGATGAGTTCTAGGGTTGTATTGTTTCTTCCATAATCAGAGAGGAAGGGCTCAAATAACTCTTCAATGTATGGAGAGTTAATTTCTGTATAATCATTAATTTCTGTCAGAATTGACAATGTTAGACTCTCAACTAACATCTCATTAAGATGATGAGCTCCTGAATAAAGATACTTCCTACTTGTGTTGTAATAAATATAGGAGTCTTCCCGTTCTATTTCCTTACAGGTTACAGGTATATCTGGATGTTCTCTCTTCAGTCTTTCTTTAAGGTAATTAGGGAAGTAATAGGGTAGTGCATCTACAACCCTCTCGACATATCCAGGCTGAAAAAATTCAGGGATATTCTCTTCTTTTTCAATATTTATTTCTTCTATCTCAATCTGTTCTGTTTCCATGTTAGTAGGTTTTCTTTAGGTTTTCAAAATCGTTTAATGAGTCAAACATCAAACCCCTTCTTGAAGTACCATCGTCCCCCTCAATACTTAAATAGTGGAGAATCTCATGCAGATATATTTCCATTTTGTAGGGAAGTTCTAATTGCTCGGTATCTATGTCTATGTAGAGCCTAATTATTTCATCTCTTAGGATTACACAGCCATATAGCTTCCTTTCTTTATTTTCTACAACCTCATGACACATCTTATTGTTCTCTACTAATAATCTTCCAAACGATTGTACAATCTCATATATATTTGGTTGATTAATTTTCTCTAGACACTCATTACAGTAGGGCATATCACCACTTAAAAATGCAATCTCAAGAATTTGAATAACTTCCTCATTAAGACAACTTTCAAGCAGTTCTAAATCTTCCTGGTGACCAAAACTTTCTTCTATTTCAATTCCGTTCTCCCTAAGTGAGTTCAAAGTTAAATGTGTTATTAAAGTTTCTGCTAAAAATTCTGAACCAATCGAAAGATACAAGAATTCTTTTTCCTTCCCCTCTGTCCAATCATCTTCATCTAATGGATAATCCATATCTTCCTTTAATTCAAGACTACTAATGTCCTTTACTATCTCTAGGTCCGGATTCTCAGCTTTCAAATACTCTTTAAGTTCGTTCGGGATATATTTAGGAAGAAGATCGATAACTCTGTTTACATACCCAGGTTGAAAAAAATCTGTAGAATGTTCATTCTCCCTTAACTCGTTAATATTTTTTCCTTTTTCCATGCAAACATCTTTTCTGGGGCAGGAAGAATTATTTTCGGTTATTATATCAATGTATTTGTAAAAAATCTATTCTCATTATTGCCAAAAAACATTTAATCCATTATATTAATATATATGTCACTAGAAAATGAAAAACCTGAAATCTTAATACCTTCTTGGTTGTTGTTTAGTGTTGTCGGTATTTGGATATTGGCCATTCCCGTTGTTCTTTTTACCGTTTTAAAAAGTCAACCCTCCATCAGTGCTGAAGAAACATTGGGGACAAAGACTGAACAAAAGGTTGCAGAAGAGTCTGAGGAAACAATTACTCAAGATGAAGTTGGGATTGTTACTGAAAAAGCTCTAATAGACAAGCCGGAAGTGATGGGTGCTTCTAAGTTGGTCATTGGTTCGAAGATATATATGGTAACAATTTGTAAAGAAGAATTCTGTACTTACATATATGATGAAGATTTTAAAAAATTGATGGTTTCCAATGAATTGGATGAAAAGAAATTCAAGGCGTATGTAGAGGAGAAGGTTAGACCTTTTTTTGAAGAAAGGTTTGGGAAAACAGAATTAGTTAAAAGTAATAAGGGAGAATTTGTTGCAAAAACTGAGGATTTTGAATTAGTATATTCCAATATTTTTGACAAAGTAAATAGTGCATTTGTCAGTGATCTAAACAATATTAAAGTTGATTTGGATTACAAAATTTCTGCTGGAACAGATGGTAAATATGCCGAGAAATATATTGAAGTAGATAATTCACAACAGAGATTGTATGTTTGGAGAGATGGCAAAGTTGAGAAAACAATCCTTCTTTCCGGTCCAATCTATGGATGGCAAGTATATGGAGTATTTCAAGTGGTAGATAAAGGGGTTGAACCGATTGCTCCCGGCGGGAAATACATGCCTTACTGGATGGCTTTCTATTACAGTAAAAAACAGGACTCTTGGTATGGTTTGCACGGTCTTATTTGGATGAAAAGAGATGACGGTACTAGATGGATAGAACCGGAAACAAACATTGGGTTAAGAAAGAGTGCAGGATGTATTAGAATGGTTGTCGCAGATGCAAAATATTTGTATGAGAATTTCGAAAAAGGAGATTTCATACTTATTCACGAGTAGGTTAGTATACCCTCTTTTTGTGATATAATCAGGTTAATTAATATCAGTGATACCCTAATGGAAGAAAAGGTGACTAGTGACCTTTTAGGTCAAAGAGATGTAAGAATTCAAAAATTAAACCAATTGGTTAAACTTGGTATTAATCCCTATCCTGCAAAATCTTTCAAAAAAGACAGAATAGGAGACATAGTAGAAGATTTTGAGAAGTACGATGGAGATGAAACAGTGTTGGCTGGTAGAGTTGTTGCTTGGAGAGAACATGGAAAGTTAATTTTTGCAGATATTCTTGAACAATCAGGCAGTATTCAATTGATGATTCGTAGAGATGATTTGATTGAAGATTTGAAGAAGGGGTATTTAGGTTGGGAGAAATTACAATTACTTGATGTTGGTGACTTCATCGAAGTCTATGGAACCATTGGAAAAACTAAAACAGGTCAAATTTCATTAATGGTAAAAAATGTTAGATTGCTTTCAAAGGCAATTCGTCCTATTCCTAGAGAGTTAGAAAACAAAGATCAGAGATTTAGAAGAAGATATCTGGATTTAGTAATTCATCCTGAAACGATAAGGATGTTTGAGAGAAAGGCGAAATTCTGGCAAGTTCAAAGAGAGTATCTAAAAAGACAGGGTTTTATGGAAGTAGAAGTTCCCATTATGGAGTCCGTAACGGGTGGAGCAGATGCAAAACCATTTGTTACTCATCACAATGCTCTTAACCAGGATTTCTACCTTAGAATTTCTACAGAGTTGTATCAAAAGAGATTAATAGGTGCCGGTTTTGAAAAGGTATATACATTTGGTCCACATTTTAGAAATGAAGGAATGGATGATGAGCATCTTCAAGAGTTTTACGATATTGAATGGTATTGGGCATATGCCGATTACAGAGATAATATGAAATTAGTTAGGGATTTGTTCTTGGAAGTAGCACAGAAGGTCTATGGTAAAACTGATTTTGAAACAAGAGGACATAAGTTTGATTTGGCTGATGAATGGGTCGAATTAGATTACTCTAATTTGATGAAGGAGCATTTTGATATTGATATTTTTAAGGATAAGGATGAGAAGATATTAAAAGTAATTAAGGAAAAGGAAATTGAAATGGGTGGGGATGTGAATAGGAATAGGATGATTGATACACTTTGGAAGAGTATTAGAGCTACTATTTCAGGTCCTGCATTCTTAGTTAATCAACCAAAGTTTATTTCACCTTTGGCTAAGTCTCACGATGACAATAAGGAATTGACACAAAGGTTCCAAGTCATTATTGCGGGCAGTGAATTAGGTAATGGATATTCTGAGATTAATGATCCTCAGGATCAATTAGAGAGATTTTTAGAGCAACAGGAGTTACGAGAGGGTGGAGATGATGAGGCACATATGTTAGATATTGATTTTGTAGAGATGTTGGAATATGGTATGCCTCCTGTTAGTGGGTATGGTCATAGTGAGAGAGTCTTCTGGTTTATGGAGAATGTTACAGCTAGAGAGGGAACATTTTTTCCACAGATGAGGCTTGAGACCGAGAAATCTACTAAGGAGATATACAAAGGGAAGGTGAATTTTGGGAATGCTGGATTAAAAAAGTAGATAGAGAATCTAATCCTTTAGATGATATACTCATGGTATGGACTCAGTAAAAGATATTCTTTCTCAATTAAAAATCAATAATCCTCCACAAAAGAAAAAAAAAGATTCTCAACAAGAACTCTTTGATGTAAATCAACTACAAACAAATCCTCAGAAAATTTTTGGTGACAAAGGCAAATATGTCTCAACAGAATATCAAAGGTATGGATTAAGAATAGCAGGTAAGTTAGATGACAAAGAAAGAATAACGATGTACATAAAGTGGGCAAAAACAAAACCAAGAGCAATACTTGAAACTGCCTTAAGTTTTGTATCAGACTATCCAAATGCAGAAACAAAGTACAAATTATTTATGTGGAAAGTAAAACAACTTGAAGATGAAAGAAAAGGGAAAAAACAAGAAAATACTAAATAGGCAAATACAGATGTATTTCAAAAGAGAGTTCCAGTACAAAGGACAAATGATTGCATGGATTATTGCAGATACAATTAAAATACTAGGACTTTGCTTCATATGGATAGCGGCATCAAAATCAAACAGTATAGGGAATCAGTCATACATAGTCTCGTATTACATACTAGTAATGTTTGTGAGTAAGTTTACATCTGATTTTACACTAGAACATGGAGTAAGGAATATCTTGGATGGTAAATTTTCTAATTATTTAGTAAAGCCCTTCAATTACCTTATAGAATATTTGGGAACAAATATCGGAAGTAACATATTAAGAGTAATTCTTTTCCTACCAGCGTTTATTGTGGCAATATATTTTGCTACTCTCCACAATCTTTGGATTGTAGATTTCAATCCCTATCTCATATTTCTCTCAATGATAGCTATCCTGATAGGATTTGGAATTGCTTTTTTACTAGGAAACATAATCACCCTGATGGCGATTAGGGTTAAAGAAATGGATGGAGTCAGAATACTTTTTTACAATTTAGCATCCTTACTATCAGGAGAATTTATTCCAGTAATTTTTCTTCCTCAGTTAGGGAAATTCTTCTTTGAAATCCTCCCATTTAGATACACGCTTTCCTTTCCAGTTGAATTAATATTAGGAAGATTAAATGATTATGAAAAAGAATTCGGTTTTATTCTTGCTGGTATATGGTTATTAATATTATTTATTATGTACAAATTTATTTACAAAAAAGCTATAAAAAAATATGAAGCAGAAGGAATCTAGAAGAGGATTAAAATTTTATTTTAAGGTTTGGAAACAGGTTCTAAAAGGAGGTCTTAAAAGAAGTTATCTTTACAAAACAGATATCATTGTTAGAATACTGAGAACTATTTTTGTTGTAGGAATTCAAATTCTTTTTCTTAATATTTTATTTGGAGAAAATGAACTCTATGTAGGATGGAGCAAATCACAAGCCTATTTAGTTATTGGAATATGGAATCTTCTTAATTATTTGGGTTGGTCTCTATTTGCGACAAATTTGTTGCATTTAGAATCAAAAGTATTAGAAGGTAAATTTGACTATATTTTACTCAAACCTCTTTCATCTTCATGGTATGCATCTTTTTCGGATTTTTTCATTACAAATTTTGTGACAGCTCTTTCAGGAGTTATTTTAATTGCCTACTACATTGTAGCCGAATGGTGGAGTATATCACTCATAAATATCCTTGTCGGTTTTCTTACAATTGGACTCGCCTTACTAATCTGGTATGGAATCTATTTATTTTTTGCAAGCTTTACAATATCAAATCCTAGGAATGGTGTACTTTCAATTGCAAAGGAATTACTCGGTTTAACAAAGTATCCTATTGATGTCTTTGGAGACTCTTTGAGAATTGTATTCTACACTGTTCTTCCGATTGGATTCTTAACAACACTTCCTGCAAACATTATTATTGGAAGAGGAAATTACAGCTTGTTACTTGGAGGTTTAGGCATAGGATTACTGCTTCTACTAATTTCGGAAGCAGTATGGAAGAGTAATGTTAGGAAGTACTCAAGTGCAAGTAGCTAAAAATCTATTTATATCCCTCTGCTTGAAGTTTGTATGATTTCCTATAGATTCCATTTCTCTTATTTACAAGTTTTTCGTGACTTCCTTCCTCAACAATTCTCCCCTTATCAAGAACAATTATTCTGTCAGCATTTCTTACAGTGCTAAATCTGTGTGAGATAATGATAACCGTTTTATTCTCAAAAAAATTATAAATGGTATTGAATATTTTGTATTCGGAAACTGCATCAATTGCAGCAGTTGGTTCGTCAAATATTGCAAGTGGGGCGTTCCTGTAAAAGAAACGAGCGATTGCAATCTTCTGAGCTTGCCCTGTACTTGGTCTAATCCCTCCTTCAATTTTCTCCGACATAATTTGATCATATTTGTTTTTATATTCCATAATGAAGTTGTGAGCATCAGCATTTTTAGCAGCTTCGATTATTTTCTGTTCATCAATTTTTTTCATCGGTTTCCCGACAAGGATATTCTCCTTGACACTTAAGTGTCTATAGAAATTGAATTCTTGGAAAAGAACTCCTAAATTTTTGTACCAATCATCTCTAGTTAGATTATTAATATTTATACCATTTATCAATATCTCTCCTTTTGTGACAGGATAGATTCTTGCCAATAATTTTACTATCGTAGTTTTTCCTGCTCCGTTATGTCCCACAAGAGCAACCTCTTCTCCACTTTCAATTTTGAAGCTTAAATTCTTAAAAACATATTTATTTGCTTTGGGATATTTGAAAGATACATTTCTAAATTCAATAGAGGGAGGAGTCTCAAGATATGGTAATTTTATATCTCCATCGGCGAGAGTAGGTTTCATTTCAAAAAGTGCAATTAAATCTTTCATTTTGACCGAGAATTCATTCATAAGTGTAATTGATGACAACATACTGTCCAATGCCCCCGAGAATGAGTCTAGAGAACGCATTTGAAATGATGCGGTACCCAATGTGAATTGTC